>DASROV010000522.1:0-3807 GCA_035646755.1 Trueperaceae bacterium
GCCCAAGGGTGAGAACTCGTTCGCCGGCAAGCCGACGCTGGTGAGCGGCACCTCACCTGGCAACATCAGCACGGCCGTCGCACAGCAGCATCTTCGTGTCATGCTCGGCTACCTCGACGCGCCCGCGCTCGGCCAGCCCGAGGTCTTCATCAGCTTCCAACCCGAGGACCTTATCGACGATGACGGCAACGTCAGCGTGAAGAGCACCGAGAAGTTCCTCAAGGACGTGATGAGTGAGTTTGAGCAGTGGGTAGAGGTAGTAAACAGCGGAGCCGCCGAGGCGGCGCGAGTCGACGCGGCTTGAGTTCACCGCGCCCTAAAACCCAGCGGCCTGAGTTCACCGCGGCCTGAGTTCACCACGGCCTTCACCCCCTTCGCGGCCCGAGCCGATACCCCCTTGGCAACCGTTTATTCATTACCGCAGCTCGGCCCAGCGGAGGACTAGTCTGGGAACATGCTGAAGATCAAGCGAGCTTATGAAGACGCCGCAGCGGACGATGGCACGCGCGTTCTCGTCGACCGGCTCTGGCCGCGCGGCGTGACCAAGGAGCGAGCCGCCATCGACTGGTGGGCCAAGAACCTGGCGCCGAGCCAGGAGCTGCGCAAGTGGTACGGCCACCGGCCCGAACGGTTCGAAGAGTTCAAGGAGCGTTACGAGGAAGAGGTCGCAGGCAACCCCGAGCTGGTCAGGTTGCGTGAGCTCAGCAACGCTGAGACCGTGACGTTGATCTACGCCGCTAAGGACGAAGTGCGCAACCAAGCGGCGGTCCTGGCCGGTCTGCTCACGCGCTGAGGACGTTTGCTCCCGGCTCATGGCTCGGGCGCAAGGCGTCTTTAACAACCGCTCATCGGGCGGTCCTATCCTCGACTCGTCCAGGACCCGGCTTGTGTCGTCCCTACAGCGAGTCCAACGTCGTCGGCGTGCCATGGGCTTTAAGGAACGGTAGATCATGAAGCGAGACCCACGGACCCTTCAACTCCGCCTCGTCGCGTTCGCGCTCATCGCCTTTCTCGGTTGGCAGGTGGGGCTGGCGCAGGTGCCGGCCGAGCGGACCGAGTACGAGCTTCCTGGGGAAGGCGTCTTCCCGGAAGGCATCGCCTACCATGAGCCTAGCGGCACGTTCTTCGTAAGCGGCGCCGGCTCCGGCGGCATCTACCGGGTGAACGTCGAGACCGGCGAGGTGACTGCGTTCCTCGAACCCGGCAGCCGTGACCCCTTCACGACGATCGGTCTGGCCGTGTCAGGCGACCAGTTGTGGGTCGCCGGCGGCAACAGCGGCGAGATCGTCGTGTTCAACATCGACACGGGCGAGCGTCTTGCTCTCTACTCGACGCCAGCGGCCGATGCGAAGTTCCTCAATGACGTCGTCACCACCGATCTCGGCGCCTTCATCACCGACTCGAACCGGCCAGTGCTCTGGCACGTCCCAGCCGGCAACGTCGTACAGACTCCGCAAGCCGAGGCTGAGGACTGGCTTAGCTTCGCCGGCACACCCTTCGAGTACGTCGAGGGCTTCAATGCCAACGGCATCGTTGCCAGCGATGACGGGCTCACTCTTATCGTCGTCGCGGCCAACACCGGCACCCTTTACAAGATCGACGTGGAGACCAAAGAGGTGACCGCCATCGATCTAGCGGGCGAGACGGTCCCGGGCGGTGACGGCCTCGTGCTCGACGGGCAGACCCTGTTCGTCGTTCAGAACGGCGCCGACCAGGTCACGGTGATCTCGCTGGCTGACGACTTCGCCAGCGGCACCGTCGACCGCGTCATCGCGCACGAGAGCCTTACCGACTCGGCCACCGCCGCGCTCATCGGTTCGGACCTAGTAGTGACGAACTCGCAGTTCTCGGCCATGCAAGGTGAGCCGAGCCTGCCGTTCACGGTGTCGGTGGTGCCCACCAGCGGGGAGTGACCTGCCCGGGCCGCAGCCGCTCGAGCGAGCGCCGACGCCAGCGTTCGCTAGCGATCGTCTCCGCTGCCATGGATGACGCCACGAGCCCGGCGGCTCGCCAGCTTCTCGAGGTTGGCGCTGCCCACCGCGTCGAGTTCGATGCCCAGGTCGGCCGCCAGGTTGGCGACGTACCACAGCACGTCGCCTAACTCGGCGGCCAGGGCCTGCTTCTGGTTGGCTGAGAGCGGCGTGCCGGGCAGATAGGCCTCATCGCGCATCAGCTTGCCGAGTTTTTCGGCGACCTCGCCGGCCTCTCCGGCCAGCTTCAACGTGGGGTAGAGGACGCGGACCGCCTCGGGGTATAGGGCCGTGCTCTTCGCGCGTTGTTGGTACTCGTTCAGCGTCATGCCGCGATGGTAACCGCCCTTGGTAGCGTAGGCGCATGGCAGCGACGCAGACCCATCCCTGGCTCCGTGGTCCCGTGAAGGATGTCGCGGCCGGTCTTCAGCCGGTCGCCCACGCGCTCATGCAGACAATCGAGGAGGCCACGGCCGGCGTCGCTGGACTTCCCGACGATCGACTCTGGCGCAGACCCGCCGGCTTGGCCTCGGTGGGCTTCCACCTCAAGCACATCGCCGGCGTCGTCGACCGGCTGTTCACCTACGCTCGCGGCGATGCCCTCTCACCCGAGCAACGCCAGGCGCTGGCGCAAGAGAGCCGCGAGCCCGATGTGCCGATGACCGTGACTCAGCTGCTCGACGCGTTGACGCGGCGGCTCGAGGGAGCCATCGAAGAGCTCAAAACTTTAGGCGCTAGCGACCTACAGGCCGAACGCCTGGTGGGCAGCAAGAAGCTGCCGTCGACGGTGCAGGGGCTGTTGTTCCATGCCGCCGAGCACTCCCAGCGGCACGTCGGTCAGCTGCTAGTCACCGCCAAGGTGGTGGCGGAAGACTGAGCCGGCTTTAGGCCGCCGGCAAGGACGTAAGAGTTTCCTCTACCAACCGCGCGATGACGGTGTCGTCGAGCAGCTCGGGTTCGTAGATGTTGAAGCAGCTGCGTCCGATCTTGGTGCCGGGCATCTCGCCGGCGTAGGCCTCGGTGAGGTAGGCACCGTCCTTGATCCCGTTGGTGTAGAGCGAAACGTAGCGCTTGCGGTTGCCGACGCCGAGCGCGAACCAGTCGCCCTCCAGGCCAGACTTCGTGCGGTAGTGGTAGACGCCGTAGCCGAGCAGCCCGCCGCCGTAATCCCAGTACCTGACCCCGAGGTCGGGTGCTGCCCGGCGGATGATGCGGTGCAGCCGCTCGACCGTCTCGCGCCGCTCAGCGGGCATGTCGGCGACGTAGTCTTCGAGCAGTCGTTCGGCTTCATCCATGTGTCCGAAGTGTAGCCGCTAACGGCATAAGAATAAAGCCCGTCAGAGACGGGCTTTAGGTTGGCTCGGCGGGTAGGATTCGAACCTACGACCAATCGGTTAACAGCCGATCGCTCTGCCACTGAGCTACCGCCGAACACGCGCCCCCGCCGCGGCGAGAAAGCGAACAGTAGTGTATCAAAGCGACCCGGACGTTGACAACCGAACCGGCTTCGGAGCGTTGGACTGCCTCCGTCGCCGGGAACCGGCTTGCGCCCACGAACGAACACTGAAGTGGCCGCTTGACTATCGCCGGCGCTTGCACTAAGGTGTAGTCCTCGCTTAACCATCCTCAGTGCTTCCGGCTGTGCTGGCCACGCGGCACGAGAGCCACGCAAGGATGGCGAAGCAACCGAGGAGGAGCAGATGCCGAAGACAGCAGCACGAACCGAGACCGTCCACGACAGCTTCACCATCGAACGCAAGTACAAGTCGAGCCCGCAGAAGGTGTTCAGGGCCTTCGCCGACCCCGAGATCAAACGCCGTTGGTACGCCGAGGGTCC
>DASROV010000523.1:0-3462 GCA_035646755.1 Trueperaceae bacterium
TCGCCGCTGGCGCCAACCTCGATCTGGCCTCGATACTCACGGCGGTCCTCGGCGGCGGCGTGGGTGGTGGCGTACTCATGTCGGTGATAGCCGCGTTGCGCGGCAACACCAAGTCCAAGGCCTGAGCAGGACCGGGGCCCAATCACTACCAGGGACCAAGAAATAGCAAGCCGTGATTCCAAAGAAACCAGGACCTGCCGTTCAAACCCCGACCGGCAGGCCCAACAACTCCTCGACCCGCGGCCTGGCCAGCTCGGCCGCCGCGCTGTCGAGGAAGCTAAGCCTCAACCGCCTGGCCAGGACGTCATCGGCGAAGCAGGCGTACTCGTGGTTGCGGGCGTACGCCACCTCGGCCTCGATGAAGGGGTGGCCGGGCACCAGGCGCTCCAACCGTGAACCGCCGGCGTTCTCGAGCACCCGGTAGGCCAGCGAGCCGTAGGCCCGGTGCAGGTGCCTGGCGACATCATCAGGCAGGCCGAAGCGCCGCGCGAGCGCCAGGTGACCGGTCGGCTCGAAGCCGACAGCCCCGACCAGCGGCAGGTCGGCGGTGAGGGTGTCGTTGCGGGGCTCGAGCCGCCCGACCTCGACGGCGACGTCGACGGTGTCCTCGGCCATCTTTCGGTAGGTCGTCCATTTGCCGCCGGTGATGGTCACCAGACCCGACTCGCTGGTAACGATGGTGTGGTCACGCGACAACCTGGCCGTGCTCTTGCCGGTGCCGGCGTCGCCGTTGCCGGGCTCGGCTTCGACGAGCGGCCTCAGCCCGCTCCAGGCCGACAGTACGTCGTCGTTGCCGACCGGCAGGTCGAAGTACTGCCGAACATGCCTGAGGATGTACTCGACGTCCTCACTCTCCGGCTTGGGGTCGGCTTGCAGCTCGGCTGGGTTGTCGGTGGTGCCAACCACGGTGTGGCCGAGCCAGGGGAGCAGGAACAGCACGCGGCCGTCCTCGGTCTTGGGGATGAGCAGGCCGGTGTCGGGCGGACTGAAGCGCGCGGGTAGCACCAGGTGCACGCCTGAGCTGGTCTTGAGCATCTCCGCCGTGGTGGGGTCGTCGAGCTGCCTGACCGTGTCAGCGAACGGACCCGTCGCGTTGACGACGACCCTGGCCGCGATCTCGAACGGCCTCGCGCTCGCATCGTAGCGGTCGACCACCACGGCGCCGGCGAGGCGGCCGTCACGCTTGACGAGCTCGGTCACCTCGACGTGATTGCTTACTACCGCGCCGCTCTCGGCGGCGGTGAGCGCCAGCGCCACGTTCATGCGGGCATCGTCGAACTGCCCGTCGTGGTACTCCACGGCGCCGCGCAAGCCGAGGTGCTTGAGCATGGGGAAGCGCTTGACGGCCTCGACCTTGCCGATGAGCCTGCTCGGCGCGAGGTTAGCCTTACCGGCCAACATGTCGTAGAGCTTCAGGCCGGTGAAGTAGTAAGGCAGCTCGAGCGCGCCGTATATCGGCGTCAGCAGCGGCAACGGGTGGGCGAGGTGGGGCGCGTTCTTCAGCAGCACCGCTCGCTCTCGCAGCGCCTCGCGCACGAGGTTGAACTGCGAGCGGTCGGCGTGCTTGACAGCCTGCTCGAGGTAGCGCACGCCGCCGTGCACCAGCTTGGTGCTGCGGCTGCTGGTGCCCTGCGCGAAGTCGAAACGCTCGACGAGCGCGACCTTGAGGCCGCGGCTGGCCGCGTCGAGGGCAGTGCCTGTGCCCGTCGCGCCGCCGCCGATGACCAACACGTCGAAGCGTTCGTTCGCCAGCCGCCGCAGGCGAGCCTCCCGCCGTGAAAGACCTTCACTCATCTAAGTCCCCATCTCCTGCGCCAGTAGCGCTTCCGCGCTCGGTTCGTCGATAACCAAGGTGTTGAGGAAGCGCCCGTGCAGGGCACCGCGCACGCCCTCGATCTTGTCGTTGCCCGCCACCAGGCAGATCGCGTGGCGGTGGCTCGCCAGTGAGGCAAGGTCGGGGCCGCTGGAGCGTCCGTTGATCGCGATGTCGTCGTAGCTGCCGTCGCGGCGGAAGAAGACGGTCGCGATGTCGCCGACCACGCCCTGCTCGCGCAGCGAACCGAGTTCGGCCTGCTCGACGTAACCGGCCCTGTAGATGTAGCTGTCGGCGTCTGGCACACCGATGCTGTAGAGCGCGATGTCGGCCTGCGAGGAGAGCGTGCGCGTCCTCGCGATGGCGCGCTCCTTGAACATCGCCTGCTTGGTGGCGGGGTCGTCGAAGTAGGCGGGGATCGGCAGCAGGTGGGCCCTGGCCGCGAAGTTGTCGGCGAACGCCGCGACGATGTCGGCCGCGTAGGTGATGCCGAGGCCGCTGTTGCCCGAGCCGTTCATCTGCACGACGTTCACGCCGGCGAGCGGCTTGGGTATGAGGCGCTTGGCGAGCAGCGAGACCGTCGCGCCCCAGGCGAGCGTGATGGTGGTCCCGGCGGTCATGAGGCTGTTGAGGTAGTGAGCGGTGAACGACGCGACCGCCGACTGGCGCGCTGCGACCGTGCTGTCGGGATGTAGCGGCACGACCTTGACGTCGGCGACGTCGAAGCTCTGCTCGAGTCTCGTCTCCAGAGCGAGCTGCCGCTCGCGGTGGTCGATGATCTTGAACTCGACTAGGCCGTGCGAGCGCGCCCAACCGAGGAGGCGTGAGATCGTCGGTCGGGCGACCCCTAACTGGCGCGCGATCTCGGTCGTGGTGATGCCGAGGTGGTAGTACATGCGCGCGACCTTCAGTGCGTCGTCGAAGGCGGGGTCGACGAACGCGTCGCCTTTTTTGGCGGTCTCGGCGGTCTCGGCGGTCATCGTCTTGCCGCTTCCACGTCAGCGCGGCCACGGATCAAGGCGAGCAACTCGTGAAGGTCAGTAACGACGAGGTCGGCGCGGTAGGGGCCGGTGGCGAGGTCCTCTCGCGTTGCCTCACCCGTAAGCGTAAGCACAGCCGTGAAGCCGTGGTCGTTGGCCATGCGCACGTCGGTGTAGAGCCGGTCGCCAACGAAGGCGATGCGAGCCGGCGGCGCGGCTCCGCTAGCTGTCGCCTGCTGCGTTAGGCGCCTGCGGATGGCTCCGGCCATGGCGGCGCTCGGCTTGCCGAGGACCAGCGGTTCGCGGCCCGTGGCCGCAGCGAACAGCGCGATGAACGAGCCGCAGTCGGGTATCGGCCCGTCGGGCGTGGGGCAGACGAGATCGGGGTGGGTCGCGAAGTAGGGCGCGCCCGCACGCAGCAGTGCGGCAGCTTCCCGGATCTTGCGGTAATCGAGGGAGGTGTCGAACGTGAGCACTACCGCCTCGGCGTCGTCCTCGTCATGTGCTATGCCGCTGGCCGCGAACTCGGCCCTTACCTCGGCCGTGGCGACCAGGTAGGCCCTGGTGACGCCGGCGTCAGTGAGCTCGTCGATGGCGACGTCGGTCGAAGTCAGCAGATGCGAGCGGTCCGCAGCGACGCCCATCGCGTTCAACCGCTCGACGTAACGC
>DASROV010000524.1:0-4612 GCA_035646755.1 Trueperaceae bacterium
TGCGCATGGCCGGGACGTGGGGGCTTTGGCGCGCGAGCTGGCGCTCGGCTGCCGGCGCTGACCTTGGGACTTCAGTCGAGGTGGACTTGGACTTCGGCGCCGACCATGGCGTAGAGCTCATAGCCGACGAGCAGGTCGGCCGGCTCCTCGATCGGGAGGTCCTGGCTGACGACGCGCACCACCATCTGATCGCCGCCAATCGGCGGCGCGAGCACCAGCAGCGAACCCACCGGGTGCAGGCGCGACATCACCTCGAAGCCCCGTAGGCGGTCGCTGGCGCCGACGCGGAGCATGCCGTCAGGCAGGGTAAGCACCTCGAGCTGGACGCGCGCGACGCCGGTGCCGATCATGCCGATGGCCTCGGCGCCCGCTCTCGAGAGGTCGATGATGCGCCCGGGCTTGAACGGTCCGCGGTCGTTAATCCTCACGACCACCGAATCGCCGTTCTCGACGTTGTGGACGCGCACCAGGGTGTTGAACGGCAACTCCTTGTGCGCCGCGGTCAACTGGCTCGGATCGAACACCTCGCCGTTGGCGGTGAGCCGCCCGGCGAAGCCCGGGCCGTACCACGACGCCATGCCGGTCTGCTGCGCGGCGCCGGTGCGAGCGACGGTCGCCGCGGCCACCGCCGTGGTACGCGAGGCGCCGCCTGGCCTAGCCGCCTGTTGTGCTTCGCCTCTCATGGCCGCCGGCGCGCAGGCGCCGAGCACTCCGGCGAGCAAAGCCATGAGCACTGCCCTTGACAACGGGGAGCGGAACCGCCTGGAACGAAGAACGCGCGCGGGCATTTCGACATGCTACGCGCGCGTTCTCACGACTTGATGTGAAAGCCTCTACCTCGAGGCCGAGGGGCCGGCTCAGGCCCAGGTACGCCTGGCGAGTTCTTTCTGGCACAGCACGAACGCTTCGTAATGCTCGATCTCCGCGCTACCGTCGGTGATCGCCATCTCGCACTTGGAGATGATCTCGCCTAGCTCCTCGTTGCTGTAGTAGCGGATGGTCTCTGATAAGGCTCGCTCTTGCACCACGTCATGCCTCGTTTCCGGGAGCGTTTCCCGCCTTCTTGTCGAGAAGGTAGCAGCGACGTTCTTACAGAACTCTCACAGCTCTCATCGAAGCTCTGGCCCGACCGCCGCGGGGCTATCGTGGCCTCATGATCGACACGCACTGTCACCTGACGAGGATCGACGTACCGGTCGCTCACGCCACGGCCGGGCTCGCGGCCGTCGTCACCGTCGGGACCGGCGTGGCCGACTGCCTGGCGACGGTGGCACTGGCAACCAAGGAGCCGGCGGTGTGGGCCGCTGTGGGCATACATCCCAACGACGCCTCGGCAGCGGCGGCTCCTGAGGCCCGGGCCGCGATCGAGGAGCTGGCTGGCGAGGCCCGCGTGGTCGCGATCGGTGAGACCGGCTTCGACACCCATTGGGACCGCGAGACGCTGCAGTCGCAGACCGCGGCGTTCGAGTGGCACGCTGAGCTGGCCGCCGCGCTTGGCAAACCGCTGGTCCTCCACGTGCGCGACGCGCCGGGCACCGACGGCGCCTCCCGCGCGGCCGAGCGCGCCATCCACATGGCCGGACATCCGCATGGCGTATTGCACTGCTGTAACGGCGATGAGCGCTTGCTGGCCGCGGCGCTTGAGCTCGGCTGGTACGCCTCGTTCGCCGGCAACCTCACCTACAAGACCGCCACTGCCATCCAGCGGGCCGCGGCCGGGGCGCCGTTGGAGCGCCTGCTCGTCGAGACCGATAGCCCCTACCTCGCGCCCGTGCCACATCGCGGCAAGCCCAATGTGCCTACACACGTGCGCTTCACCGCCAGCCGGCTCGCCGCCTTGCGCGACCTCGAGGAGGACGTGCTCGAACGGCAGCTGGACGAGAACGCCAACCGCCTTTTCAACTTGAGAGGCAGCGCATGATCGGTAGTGACGACTCCACGCCTGACCAGGGGCCACGCGAGATGGCCTTGAGTCTCGAAGTCCTCGACGAACAAGACCGGCCGCAGGCCAGGCTCTACTTCGAGCGCGTCGGCCCCGCCGACGCGGCGACGGTGTACTACCTACACGGTGGGCCCGGCTACAACACGAGCTCGTTCCGCGAGCTGATGGGCGACGAGCTGACGGCGTACGACATGATCTACGCCGACGCGCGTGGCGGCGGCCGCAGTCCTGGCGTCATGGGCAGCGACGTCGACGTCTTGGCCGGCGACGTCGAGGCGGTCCTGGGGGCGCTCGAGGTCGACTCCGTCGTCCTGCTCGCGCACGGCTTCGGCGCGCTGGTAGCGGCTCAGGTAGCCGCCAACGACCCCGTCATGGTGCGCCGCCTCGTGCTTGTCAACCCGTGGCTGTCGATGCCACGGCTGGCGCAGGACCTCAACACCGCGGCGCGGCGCCTAAGCGGCGACGAGGGGGCCGACGCGGAGGCTGCCGGCGACGAGGCTGGCGACGGCCCCTCGTCGGACCCTACCGCCCTCGTCGACGAGGCGTTCGCCCTCGCCAACCCCAAGGTCCTCTTCGACTCACTGCAGTTCCGCACGCCCGCCGCTCGCTTGCGGTTGGAACACGTCGACGCGGTCGCCCTTGCCGGCGAAGTGCCCGACGAGGTCGACCGCCTGGTATGGGAGCTCGACCGGCTCGATGCCTTGGCCGCCGCCGCCGCTGCCGGCGTCGAGGTGGTGGTGATAAGCGGTGCGCACGACGGCACCAGCTACCCGGCGCAGGCCGAGCTGGCACTCAAGCGCTCTCCAAACGCGCTCTTCAGCCTCCTCGAGGGTGGCCACTACCCGTGGATCGACGACGAGGAGGCGTTCGCCCTGGTGTTGTCCGAAGCCCTCGGCCCCGCCTCCTCCACGGGCTGAAGGGGTGGCCGACTAACTCGGATCTCGTGTCTGCAGGTCGCCACGGCAGCCGCCGAGTGCCGACAGGTTCCCGCCTAGGAAGCGCTCCTTCCCGTCCTGGAGCCTGAAACCGCCGTGCTAGACTCCTGCGGTGCTGCGCCCCAAACTGCGCCCCAGCCTGCGCCCCGATCTGCGTGTCGACTCACTGGCCGAGGTCACGCCCGCGTTATTGGCGTCCCTCGGCGTGAGCTCGGTGTTCGTCGATCTCGACGACACCCTCATCGCCTCCGACAGTGACGTGCCAGCTGCCGGCTCACTCGGGTGGCTGGCCAGCCTCAGCGCCGGTGGTCTCGCTGTGGTAATCCTCTCAAACGGCCGGCATGACCGCGTGGCGCGGCTCGCCGAGCAGGCCGGCGTGCCAGGTCTGGCCCTCGCCGGCAAGCCTTTCGCCCGCGCTTTCCGCCGGGCGCGCCGACTACTTGGCGAGGTCGATCCGGCGGCTATCGCCATGGTCGGTGACCAACTCTTCACCGACGTCATCGGCGCGAAACGGGCGGGGATGGTGACAATCCTGGTTCGTCCGTTGACCAAGGGTAAGCTTCCTCATACCAGGATCGCTCGCCGTCTGGAAAGAATGTTGCTGGAGGATTCATAAGTGGCGGTACTGTCCATCGGCGACAAACGGCTCGGCGCAGTTCTGCTCGAGCGCGGTTACGTAACCGACGACGCTCTGCAGCAGGCCATCGCGCGCCACGCCGAGGTCGGCGGCCGCCTTGCCGACATCCTCACCAACCTCGGCGTGATCTCCGAGCAACGCATCGCGCGCGCCGTCGAGGAGTCGATAGGCATCCCGCTGGTGAACCTGCCGCGCGTCGACATCATGGCCGACGCGCTAGCCAAGGTGCGCGGCGAGCTCGCCTCGGAGCTGCTCGCCATGCCCTTCGCCATCGACGGCGACCGCCTGCGCGTCGCCTTCGTCGACCCGCTCGACGCGCTCGCCATCGAAGAGATCGAGGACGCCTCGAGTTGCCTGGTGGAGCCGTATCAGGCGCTTCACAAGGAGCTGCAGTGGGCACTGGCGACCTACTACCCCGAGTTGGGGTTGGAGCCGCCGGTCGACGTCGAGGTCGACATCAGCCAGCGGCTAGGCAACCTCGCGGTCGCCAACGGCCTCATCACCGAGACCCAGCTCACCGAGGCGATAACCGAGCAACAGAAGACCGGCGGCCTGCTCGGCCGCATTCTCGTGCAGAGCGGCGCGCTCGACGAGGAGCGCCTGGCCCGCCTGCTTGCTCAGCAGATGAACATCGAGTTCATGGCCAGCCTGGGCGACGAGAAGGTCGACGACCGGCTGGCCTCGAACCTGTTGCGCCTCGACGCCGTGCAGTTCTCGGCCGTCCCCTACCTCATGGATGAGGACACGCTCGTCGTCGCCATCGCCGACCCACGGCGCATGCCCGACATCGAGGCCATCGTGCAGCGCCCGATACGGTTCGTGGCGGCGCCCGAGAGCGAAGTGCTCAAGCGCATCGACCGCCTCTACGCCAACGACCAGGGTCGCCTCGGCGAAACGCTGTTGCAGAGTCGCCGCCTCAAGCGCGAGCAGCTACGCAGGGCGCTCGAGGAGCAGATCAAGCTCGGCAGTGTCAAGCCCCTCGGCGAGATCCTCGTCGACCTCGGCTACGTCACCCAGGGCGACGTCGACGAGGCGCTCAACAAGCAGCGCGCGGGCGGCGGGCGCCTCGAGGACACGCTGGTGCAGTCGGGCAAGATC
>DASROV010000525.1:0-2516 GCA_035646755.1 Trueperaceae bacterium
ATGTTCCATCACGTGCAATGGCTGACGCCAGGGGTCGTCGCCTTCGCCGACGAGCTCCGCGACGCGGGCCACACCGTGCACACGCCCGACCTGTTCGGCGGCGCTACAGCGGCGAGTCCACGACTTCTTGACGAACCTGTAACGTCCAGCTCACCACGGTGCGGCCGAGATCGGCCGCGCCGCCTCCAGTAGGGAGGCCGGCTTGACATCGGAGACTGACTACGGGACGTTCCTTAAGCGCACCTTCACGGTGCTCGGCCTCGTCGTGCTGGTCTCGTCGCTCGCCTTGTTGTTGTGGCTGGCCCCCGAGATCTTCCTGCTGGCCTTCGCCGGCGTCCTGCTGGCGGTGTTCCTCAACACGCCGGCGCGTTTCCTCGCGGACAAGACAGGAACCCCCCACGGCCTGGCGCTGGCGGCGACCGTGGCGTTCTTGCTCGCGCTCGTGGTGGCGGCCGCCTGGTTGGCGGGGCCGCGTCTGGTCGAACAGGTGCGGCAACTCATCCAACAACTGCCTAGCGGCCTCGAGCAGGTCCGCTCCACTGTAAGCACCTGGCCGGGGGGCGAGTGGCTGCTGGCCCGCCTCGGCACGCAGGGCGAGGCGACGTCCTCGAACTTCAACCTCGTCTCCCGCGTTACCGGCACGGCCGCGGTCGTGTGGGACGGCGTCGCCAAGCTGGTTTTCGTCCTCTACCTCGGCCTATTCCTGGCGACCGCCCCCCGCAAGTACCGTGATGGCGTGGTCAGCCTGTTCCCGGCCGCGCACAGGACCCGCGCCAAGGAAGCGTTCAACAACATGGGGCGGGCACTGCAAGGCTGGCTGCTCGGCCAACTCGTCGCGATGGTGATCGTCGGGCTCCTCACCGGCATCGGCCTCTACTTCATCGGCGTGCCCCTGGCACTCGTCCTCGGCATCATCGCCGGCCTCTCCGAGTTCGTGCCGATAGTGGGGACGCTTGTCGGCTTCGTCCCGGCCGCGCTGCTCGCCCTCTCGCAGGGCACCAGCACGCTGCTGTGGGTGCTCGCCCTGTTCGTGGTCATCCAGCAACTCGAAGGCAACGTAATTGTGCCGCTTGTGCAGCGCCGCGCGGTAGACCTGCCGCCGCCCCTGACGATCGCCGCGGTGTTCGTCGCCGGAGCGGTGTTCGGGCCGCTAGGGCTGCTGGTGGCAACGCCGTTGCTTGCCGTTGGTCTGGTCTTGGTGAGGATGCTCTACCTGCGTGACACCTTGGGCGAGAGCGTGAAGCTGCCTGATGGCGAGTGAGCCCGAGGCCTTAGGAACTACGATATCTTCGGCCAAACCAAGGTTCATGGGGGCGGAGAGGTCGTGAAACGATGGCCGAGGTAATACTGTTCCACCACGCGCTTGGGCTGACCCCCGGCATCGAGGGGTTCGCCGAAGAGCTTCGGGGTGCGGGGCACACGGTCTACACCCCCGACCTGTTCGACGGCCACACCTACGACAGCATCCCGGAAGGCATGGCGTACGTCAACGAGGTCGGCTTCCAGGAGATCATGAATCGCGGCGAAACCGCGGCGCAGGAGCTGCCGTCCGAGGTGGTGTACGCAGGTTTCTCCCTCGGCGTGGTGCCTGCGCAGATGTTGGCCCAGACTCGGGCCGGAGCCAGAGGTGCCTAGCTGTTCTACTCCTGTCTGCCGACCTCCGAGTTCGGGCCGTGGCCCCCGGGAGTACCGGCCCAGGTTCACGGCATGGACGCCGACCCGTTCTTCGCCGACGAGGGCGACCTCGACGCGGCCCGCGCCCTGGTCAAAGAGGCCGACGACGCCGAGCTGTTCCTCTATCCTGGCGACCAACATTACTTCGCCGACAGCACCCTGCCGTCATACGATCCGGAAGCCGCAGCGCTACTCATGCGGCGGGTGCTCGACTACCTCGACAAGCACTGACGCCCGGCTTTTCACCGATAACTTGATGGTGACCGCGGCCTCGGGCGCCTCGACGCGCCGGCTCCGGCTGACCCTGCGGTATCTTTGCGTCCATGGATGACCGGCAAGCAGACACGCGCCGCCCCCTGATAGCCGGTAACTGGAAGATGCACAAGTTGCCGAGCGAGGCCAACGCCTGGACTCGTGAGTTCATCGCCAAGCTTGATGAGAGCGTCCAGGCCACGGGTCCGCTGACCTGCGACGTCGCCTTGGCCGTGCCTTACACCCACCTGCCTGGCATGTCGCGCCAGGCGTACGGCAGCCGCCTCTGGCTCGGCGCCCAGGACGTCTCGGCACATGCCGAGGGCGCGTACACCGGCGAGGTCTCGGCCGCCATGCTCAAGGACACGGGAGCGCGCTGCGTGGTCGTCGGGCACTCGGAGCGCCGCGCGTACCACGGCGAGGATGACGCTCTCGTCAAGCAGAAGGTACTGCGCAGCCTCGAGGTCGGCCTCACGCCGATACTGTGCGTTGGCGAGAGCCGCGCACAGCGCGATGCCGGCGACGCCGAGGCGGTGGTAGTGGCCCAACTTGGCCGAGCACTCGACGGCGTCACTCTCAGCGATGCCGGC
>DASROV010000526.1:0-2234 GCA_035646755.1 Trueperaceae bacterium
TGTCACCGCCCGGCGCTTCGTGATCGTTCACAACCCCGAACAGGCCGAACGCGACGAGGCCAAGAGGAACGACATCATCGCCGAGGCTGAACGCCGCATCGCCGACCTGGGCGACCTCACCGGCAAGGCGCACACCAAGGCGGTCTGCGACCTGAAGTCCCACAAAGCCTTCGGCAGGTACATCCGCGAGCTCAAGAACGGCAACCTCAAGCTCGACAAGGCCAAGATCGAGGCTGAAGCGAAACTCGACGGCAAGTACCTCATCAGCACCAGCGATGAGCACCTCAGTGCCGAGGACGTCGCGCTTGGTTACAAGATTCTCTAAGGCCTGTCAACCCCCTTGTGGCGCCTCTGGTGGTCGTCGGCTACGCTGTCGGTGGAGGGTCGCTTCGTGTCGTGAGGAGCCTTCGGCTGCCTCGAGTCGGGCACGCGCGGCCCTCCGTCGCGCTTGTTGAGGGCACGCAGGCGCTGGCGCGTCTTCGGATCGACGGCGAGGGACGCGGCGATTCGTTTCGCTTCGGCAGCGTCGATGGGGGTTCCGTCGAGCGCGCGTGGTTGGTAGGGGCGGTTCTCGCGGAGGAGCGCGTAGATGCGGTCGGCGAGGTGGGTGGCGACGGCGCAGGTGGCTTGGTTGTGGTGTCGGCCGCGCTCGACCATGAGGCGGCGGTAGAGGTCGGCGAGCTGCGGGTCGTGCTTCCTGGCGGTGTCCGCCGCGAGGTAGAGCGCCCAGCGCAGCAGGTTGGGGCCGGCCTTGGTGATGCGTCCCTGTCGGCGTTGGTCGCCGGAAGAGTCTTCGCGTGGCAGGAGGCCGGTGTAGGCGCGGAAGGCGCTGGCGTTCTTGAAGTTGCGCGCGTCACCGACGGTGGCGCGAATGACGCTTCCGACCACCGGTCCGACGCCGGGGATGCTGAGCAGCACGTCGTTGGGGTAGGCGCGTCGGTACTCGTTGCCGATCATCTCGTCGAGCCGGTCGAGGTGCTGCTGCAGGCTCTGGTGGTGCGCCAGGCCGATCTCGAGCTCGAGCGCGAGGAGGCCGTAGTCGATGCGGTTCTGGTAGAACGCGGCGGCGTCGCGGGCGCACTGTCGCACGTCGCGCGCCTGCTGGAGGCTCATGCCGGCCTCGCGGGCGAGGGAGGGCGCGTGGGCGGTCGCGAGCTTGCGCAGGTCGGGCCAGCGGCGCAGCACCCGCAGGAGCCCGTCGCTGGTGCCGCTGGCAGCCTGCAACAACTGTGGCGCCGCCCAGTGCAGCAGCGATCGCACGCGCGACACCGCCTTCGCCGCTTCCTTCTCGAGGCGCTGCCGGAACGTCACCAGGCGTTTGAGGGCGAGCTCGCCGGCGGTGGGGAGCGTGAACTCGTGCAGGGCGTCGTCGACCCGCTTCATGCGCGCCAGCACCGGCGCGTCGATGCGGTCGGTCTTGGTGTGCGTCCGATAGAAAGACCGCAGCGCGGCGGCCTTGCGGCCGCTGACGCGGTGCAGGGTGTGCTCTACACCGGAGCGTTCGGCGGCGACGCCGGCGACGAACCAGCTCATGGCGGTGCTCTCGACGATGATGTCGACCGGCTGGCCGTCGCTCGCCTGCTCGATTGCGCTGGTGAGCGCCTCAGGGGTGCTGCGCACGCGCCGGTTGCTGAGGATGGTGGCGCCGTCGGCCACAGCCATGCGGCTGCTGCTGGTGACGCCCAGGTCGATGCCGATGCTCCGTCTCATGCTGCGCTCCATTCCGCGACGCCCGCACGAGCACGTGCGCGTCGCGAGAGGGTGTTCGCGGCCGCTGACGCTGCCCGATCCGACCGGGGGCACGCTGGGGTAGGAGAGTCGCCACACGCTAGTGGTGAAACCGCAGCCCGCGAGTCAAGGTCGCGCCTGCACTTCTCTGAATCGAGCCGATCCCCGATCGGGACCTGGGCGACGCGATCTTGTACTCGTGGCAAGCAGAGCTTCCACAGCAGCGACATCGTTCCGCCAGGCCCGCGACCGGGTATCCTACCGCCACCGCACTCGGAGGCGAACGGGCCACGATCGGCCCGTGATCACGTTACTAGCAGCTGCACGAGATCGAGCGCCTCAACCGCGACCTGAAGCACACCGTCGACGTCAGGCCCGTCTACCACCGCAGGAGTGATCGCATCAAGGCGCACGTGCTGCTGTGTTGGCTGGCGCTGTTACTCATCCGCATAGCCGAGCTGGAGACCAACCGATCTTGGCATCAATTGAAGGGCATTCTTCACCCC
>DASROV010000527.1:0-2648 GCA_035646755.1 Trueperaceae bacterium
ATCAAGGTCGGTGCTGAGCGCGACCGGGTCGAAGGCAGCGACGCACGACCGACCAGAAGGCATCCCAGTAATCGATCGGGACATGGCTGATCCAGAACCCGAAGAGCACCGCGTCATAGGTCGTTGCCGGCTCCCAGTCGAACAGGTCGGCGACCACGAACTCGACCCGGTCGCGCTCAGCACCGACCTTGATGGCGTTGATGGCCAGCACCTCGCGAGAGGCGTCGACAGCCGTCAACCGGCCGGCATGACGCGCCGCGAGACACGTCAGGTTGCCGGTGCCAGCAGCCAGCTCAAGCATGGCAGCGCCCGCCAGGCTAGCGCACCACGCTTCGAGGCCGGCTTCGAGCAGCGACCGTTCCGCGAGCCAAGCCGCCCGCACCTCGTCGGATCGAGGATCACTGCCCTGAGCCTCCCACCAGTCGTCATAGACCGGCGCCCGAGCCCGGTAGTAGGCCACCTGCTCCTCGAGGACCTCCGCGGAGCGCTCCCGATCCCCAGCCACCCCGACAGTCTTCCAGCGGTCGGCGCCCATCTGAGCCGAGTTCTCAGTCCCAACGACTGTCAGTTAGCACGCGTCATGGACGTGGACCATTCGGGGTTGCTGGGGAAGCGCCAGATGTGCCGTTCGGCGTGGTAGTCCTTTGCTGAGGTCCAATGTTCGGTGCGCGTGTTATGGCGCGCGCACCGGTCGGCGCTTCCGACAAGTGGAACCGGGTCACGTGGCGCGTCGCGTGTGACCGCTTACAGCGACTCACCATGCGACAGGCGTCGGCTGCTAGAACCAGACCGATGGTGATGATCAAAGACGTCGAATACGCCAGCGACGGTTCCACGATGATCGGGCGCCTGGCATTGCCCGAGGGCGACGACCAGCGGCCCGCGGTGCTGATCGCGCATGAAGGTGGGGGGCTCGACGACTACCAGAAGGGCCGGGCGGAGCGGTTCGCCGAGCTGGGACATGTCGCCTTCGCCCTCGACTACCACGGTGGCGGGAAGCCTCTGGGCGACGAGGACGAGATCATGGCTCGTTGCCAGGCGTTGTGGAACGAGCCTGACCGCATCCGGGCGCTGGCCGGTGCGGGCCTTCAGGTGCTCCTGGGCGAGTCTCGGGCCGACGCGTCTCGGGTGGCCGCGGTTGGGTACTGCTTCGGCGGCGCCCTGGTGCTCGAACTCGCCCGTGGCGGAGCCGACGTGAAGGCCGTCGTCGGCTTCCACCCCCGCCTCGCCACCCGGAGGCCTCAGGACTCCGCCAACATCCGGGGAAAGGTACTGGTGTGTGTGGGCACCGACGATCCGCTCATCTCGGTACAGGAACGACTCGCCTTCGAAGAGGAGATGCGGGCTGGCGGCGTGGATTGGAGGATGAACCTCTACGGCGGCACGGAGCACAGCTTCACCAACCCGGCATCAGGTTTGGCCGACCGCCCCGGGGTCATGTACCACCATCGCTCCGACGAGCGATCCTGGCGAGCGATGCTCGACCTCTTGGACGAGGTTTTTCGCTGAGCGCATAGGCATCATCAACCGCGCACGACTCTCCATCACACGCGTGAAGTGCCGTTCGGTGCTCGGCACCGCTCCTCGAGGTGAGATGTTCGGTGTGCGCTTTATGGCGTGCCCCTGATCGGCACGAGTGGGACAGTCAATGATCGCTCTCTTTCCAGGCGCCAGGCGAGCGCTTCGTCCCGACGCCACTGCGCTCGACGGGCCAGGCCTCGACGTCGCGCTCCACCTCAGCATCAACCTCGCGCAGCCCCGCCCACTACGGTCGGACAGCAAGGTCGTCGAGATGCGTCGGCGGCAATGTAGGAGCGGCAAATGGCCAAACTGATCTACGCGTCGAACATGTCCCTCGACGGCTGTACCGAGGACGAACGCGGCGCCTTCGACTGGGCCCCACCGAACGACGACGTGTTCGCGTTCATCACCGACCTCATGCGGTCTGCGGGCACGTACCTCTACGGGCGGCGCATGTACGACACGATGGCCGTCTGGGAAACCGACGCCACCCTGGCCGCGCAGTCGGACCTCACGAGCGACTTCGCGAACGCTTGGCAGGCGGCGGACAAAGTCGTCTACTCCACGACCCTGGCCGCGGCGTCAACCGCCAACACCCGGCTCGAACGCCGCTTCGACCCCGGCGCGGTACGCGACCTGAAGGCCGCGGCCAGAAGCGATCTCATCGTGGGAGGTCCGAACCTCGCGGCACAGGCTTTCAAGGCCGGGCTGGTCGACGAGTGCCAGCTGTTCATCTGGCCCGTCGTCCTCAATGGGGGCAAGCCGGCGCTGCCGATCGACACGCGCGTCGAGCTCGAGCTCCTCGACGAGCGCCGATTCAGCAACGGTGTCGTACACCTCTGCTACCGCCCTCTGTAGGAAGCCACGTCCGCTCGACGGGAACGCTCAGGCCCCGTGCCAGATCGCCGTGGTGCGTCAACACCCCCCCAGGTCATGCAGTGGACTTGCCTGATTCCGTGCGATGTCCGGCAGTTATGCCGCGTCGCCTAACGGCACATGCAGGGGCAGGCCTCTGCTCCTCATCCGAACGTCCCGACCGCGTGATAGGCGGCGGTGAGGATCGCGAAGATCGGCAGTTCGGCGCGCCTCGTGTGGAACTGGTGGACAGCTGCGAAACGTCCAAGGAC
>DASROV010000528.1:0-4843 GCA_035646755.1 Trueperaceae bacterium
GGGCTCGCAGCTCGCCCGCTCGGCCGGCACCAGCCTGCAGATCCAGGGTCGCGACGGCACCTACGTCACCGTGCGCATGCCCTCGGGCGAACTGCGCAAGCTGCACGGCGAGTGCTACGCGACCGTGGGCTCGGTCGGCAACGCCGAGCACAAGAACATCGTGCTCGGCAAGGCCGGCCGCAGCCGCTGGCTCGGCCGCAAGCCGCACCAGCGCGGTCGTTCGATGAACCCTGTCGACCACCCGCACGGTGGCGGTGAAGGCCGCTCCACCGGTGGCCGCCCGCCCGTCAGCCCCTGGGGTCAGCAGGCCAAGGGCCTCAAGACCCGCAACAAGCGCAAGGGCTCAAGCACCTTCATAGTCCGTCGCCGGAAGGGGAAATGATCAATGGCTCGTAGCCTTAAGAAGGGCCCGTTCGTCGACGGTCACCTGCTCAAGAAGATCGACGCGGCCAACGTCTCTGGCGACCGCCGCGTCATCAAGACCTGGAGCCGGCGCTCGACCGTCGTTCCCGAGATGGTGGGGCACACCATCGGTGTCTACAACGGCCGCCAACACGTGCCCGTCTTCGTACAGGAGACGATGGTCGGCCACAAGCTCGGCGAGTTCTCGCCGACCAGAACGTTCCGCGGACATAGCGGCAGCCGTAAGGAGTGAGCGTGCCAGAAGCCAAAGCCTCACTCAGGATGCTGCGCGTCACGCCCCGCAAGACGCGCCTCGTCGCGGACCTCATCCGCGGCAAGGACGTCACGCAGGCCGAAGCGATTCTTCGCTTCACCGACCGGCGCTCCGCGGCCCCGATCCTCAAGCTCCTCAAGAGCGCGAGGGCCAACGCCGTCAACAATCACGACATGTTCGACGACAGGCTGTTCGTCAAGGAGATCCAGGTAGGCGACGGTCCTACCATGAAGCGCTCCTTCCCCCGCGCTCGCGGTCGCGCCGACCTGATGCGCAAGCGGACGTGCCACGTCTCGATCACCCTGGAGGAACGCAGTGGGAAATAAGATAAACCCCATCGGCTTCCGGCTAGGCGTGAACAAGGTCCCGTCGGCGCACTGGTACGCCGCGCCGAAGGACTACCCACGCCTGCTGACTGAAGACGAGAAGATCCGTGCCGTCGTGCAGAAGGACGTCGGTCACTCGGGCATCGCCCGCATCGACATCGAACGCGCGGCGCACAACATCAACATCACCGTGCACACCGCCAAGCCGGGTGTAGTAATCGGCCGTGGCGGCGAGTCGATTAAGGCGCTGCGCGCGAAGCTCAGCAAGGACATCGGCGGCACCATCTCGGTCAACGTGCAAGAGGTGCCGAACCCCAACACCAACGCCCCGCTCATCGCTCAACGCATAGCCGAGCAGCTCGAGCGGCGCTTCGCCTTCCGCCGTGCGATGAAGCAGGCCATCCAGCGGACCATGGAATCGGGCGCCCGCGGCGTCAAGGTGCGTTGCTCCGGTCGCCTCGGTGGCGCCGAGCAGGCCCGCCCCGAGTGGTACGCCGACGGCCGCGTGCCACTACAGACCCTGCGCGCCGACATCGACTACGGCACCGCAAGGGCCAACACCACCTACGGCGTCATCGGCGTGAAGGCCTGGGTCTTCCACGGCGAGATCGTCGGGGACCGTCAGCGCCGCGCCGCCGTCCAGCCGCGCCCGCGCCAGGACGACGACAAGAAGAAGCGCCGTCGTCCGCAGGCCCGACGTCGCGATGGGCCGGGCGGCAAGCCCGCCGGCCGCGACGACCGCCCCCGCGCCCGTAAGGACCGTGCCTGAGCATGTTGCTACCCAAACGCGTCAAGTACCGCAAGCAGATGCGTGGCCGCATGACCGGCGCCACCAAGGGCGGTGACTACGTCGCCTTCGGTGACTACGGCCTCGTGGCCATGGAACCCGCCTGGATCAAGTCCAACCAGATCGAGGCGTGTCGCGTGACGATGAGTCGTTTCTTCAAGCGTGGCGGTAAGATCTACATTCGCATCTTCCCGGACAAGCCGGTAACCAAGAAGCCACAAGAAGTGCGCATGGGTAAGGGCAAGGGCGCCGTCGAGTTCTGGGTGTCGGTGGTCAAGCCCGGCCGCGTGATGTTCGAGGTCGCCAACGTCACCGAAGAGCAGGCGCGCGAAGCCTTCAGGTTGGCCGCTCACAAGCTGCCAATCAAGACCAAGATGGTCAAGCGGGAGATCTACGATGAAGTCCAGTGAGGTCCGCAACCTGACCGCGGACGAGATCACCGCCGAGGTGGAGAAGCGCCGTCAGGAGCTGCTCGACCTGCGCATCCAGTCCGCCATCGGCCAGACCTCGAACCCGCGCAGGATAAGGGTCGCCAAACAAGAGATCGCCCGGTTGCTCACCATCGCCAACGAGAAGGCAGGCAGTAGATGAAGAAAACCATGCAGGGCCGGGTCGTGAGCGACAAGGCCGACAAGACCGTGACCGTCAATGTCGAGCGGCGCTTCAAGCACCCGCTCTACGGCAAGGTCGTGGCCGTGTCAAAGCGTTACCTGGCTCACGACGAGGCCAACGAGTTCACCGTCGGTGACGTCGTCGAGATCACCTCGAGCCGACCCATCAGCCGACGCAAGCGCTTCACCGTCACGCGCCTGGTCGAGAAGGCCCGCGCCTAGGCTGAGGAGATCTGAGAAGAGATGATTCAGCAGGAGACCTATCTAGACGTGGCCGACAACTCCGGCGCCAGGCGGATCCAGTGCATCCGTGTCCTCGGCACCGGGCAGCAGTTCGTCGGCACCGTCGGTGACGTGATCGTCGCTGCCGTCAAGGACGCGATCCCGCACGCGCAGATCAAGAAGGGCGACGTCGTGAAGGCCGTGATCGTCCGGACCAGGAAGGAAGTCAACCGCAAGGACGGCTCCTCGATCCGGTTCGACAGCAACGCCGCGGTCATCCTCAACGCCCAGAACGAGCCGCGCGGCACGCGCGTCTTCGGTCCGGTGGCGCGCGAGCTGCGCGAGAAGCGCTTCATGCGCATCGTCTCACTGGCTCCGGAGGTGCTGTGATGGCCCATACCGCCCACAACAAGACCCGTATCCGCAGAGGCGATAACGTCCGCGTCATCTCCGGCAAGCACAAGGGCGAAGAGGGCGAAGTCATCGCCGTCCTCCGCGAGAAGAACCGCGTGCTCGTCAAGAACGTCAACATCATCAAGAAGGCGCGCAAGCCCACTCAGGACAACCCGCGCGGCGGCTTCGTCGAGCAGGAGTCTTCGGTCCACCTGAGCAACGTGCAGGTGCTCGATCCGCAGACAGGCACCCCGACTCGCATCGGCATGAAGGTCCTTGACGACGGCAGCAAGGTGCGCATCGCTCGCAAGAGCGGCAGCGAGATCGAAGAGTAAGGAAGTATGGACAAGGTTCAGCTACCCATCAGGAAGCGCTACGCCGACATCCAGCCGCAGCTGCTCGAGCGTCACGGCTACGGCAACGTCATGGCGGTCCCGCGCATCGAGAAGATCGTCGTCAACATGGGCGTCGGCGAGGCCCGCGAGGACTCCAAGGTGCTCGACAAGGCGTCGCGCGAGATCGCTCAGATCACGCTGCAGAAGCCTGCCATCACCCGCGCCAAGAAGTCGGTATCGAACTTCAAGCTCCGCGCCGGCATGCCGGTCGGCCTGCGCGTGACGCTGCGCGGCGTGCGCATGTGGGCGTTCCTCGATCGCCTCATCAACGTCGCCCTGCCGCGCGTCCGCGACTTCCGCGGCGTGCCGACCAACAGCTTCGACGGCCGCGGCAACTACAGCCTAGGCGTCAAGGAGCAGATGGTCTTCCCGGAGATCAGCTACGACCAGGTCGACGCCACCCGTGGCTTCGACGTCACGATCGTCACCAGCGCCGAGACGGACGAGGAAGCGCGCAGCCTCCTCGAGCTGCTCGGCATGCCGTTCAGGAAGTAGGGAGGAAATAAGTGGCAACCAAGGCTCAGATCGCCAAGGCCGCCCGCAAGCCGAAGTTCGCGGCCAGAGCGATCAACCGCTGCAGCCGTTGCGGCCGGTCCCGCGCCTACCTGCGCGATTTCGGACTATGCCGTATCTGCATGCGCGAACTGGCGCACAAGGGCTACCTGCCCGGCGTCGTCAAGTCAAGCTGGTAAGGCTAAGCAACTCAAACCCAGAAAGCGTAATTGCGGGGAAGAGGTCCATGCGCACGCGCGGAAACCACCCCCACGGAGGAAGGTAAATGCAGACGGATCCAATTGCAGACATGCTCACGCGCATCCGCAACGCGGCTGCCATCGTCGAGCCCCACGTCGACGTGCCGGCGAGCAAGTTCAAGAAGGCCCTGGCCGAGATCCTCGTCCGCGAGGGCTACCTCAAGGACGTCGCCGAGGTCGAGAAGGACGGCAAGCCGTTCTTGCGCATCGGCCTCAAGTACGGTCCAAGGCGCAAGAGCATCATCAACTCGATCCAGCGGGTCTCGACCCCGGGTCGTCGCGCCTACGCCAAGTCGGAGCACGTCCCGGTCGTTCGTGGCGGGCTCGGCGTCGCCATCGTCTCGACCTCGCGTGGGCTCCTTGCCGACCGCGAGGCGCGCAGCAGCAACATCGGTGGCGAAGTCATCTGCGAGGTGTGGTGATGTCTCGAATCGGTCGTGCGCCGATCGCCCTTCCTAAGGGCGTTCAGACCACTATCGGTGCCGCCGGTGGCGTCGAGGTGAAGGGCCCGAAGGGCACCCTCTCGGTGCAGGTCGACCCGCAACTCGACATCTCCGTCGATGACGGCGTGCTCACCGTGGCGCGTAAGGGCGACGGGCGTGACCAGCGCGCCCAGCACGGCCTGGCGCGTGCGCTTATCGCCAACGCTATCGCCGGCGTCACCGAGGGTTACGTCAAGAA
>DASROV010000529.1:0-4853 GCA_035646755.1 Trueperaceae bacterium
GGTCTCGGGGATGACGAGATAGATGAGAATCTGACCGAAGGCTTCTGGGCGCTCGGCGAGCGTCCCGGCACCAGCCGAGCCGATTGCCGACTGGGCGATGCCTACGCCGATGGCCGCAAGGCCGATGGCGAGCCCAGCGCCGATGCCGATGAGCCCGGCGCCGATGCCGGGACCGCCGGCTTCCTGTGCGAGGGCAACGCCGCCGATGATGGCGAATATCGAGAGACCTACGAGGATACGAGCGAACTGCTTCATTACTTTCCTCCAACCAACCTGAATGGGGTGTACGGACGACCGGCTTCGTCGTAGAAGCCGAACTTGGTGAAGAACTCGACATACTGCAGACGAAGCGGCTGCAGCGTATGCCCGATGATCGTGAGGGCGATCGCCATTGTGTGCACCCCGAGGGCGACGACGATGCCTAGGATCGGCCCGAGGACGGGCAGGATGCCCGCGATCCCGAAGCCGAGGTCGGTGGCGAGGTTGGCCACCAGCGCAGCCGAGAGCCCGGCCGCGAACAGTCGCAAGAAGCTGAGTATGTGCCCCGAGTTCGAGATGATTTCGACCAGCATCAGCGGCATCTTGGCGAGTACGGCACCCACTACGAAGATGGCCAACCCGGCGCCGGCGATGCCGAGCGCGACGGGCGTAAGCGCATCCATAAGGTAGGCGGCGGCGAACACGACGATGCCGGTGAGGCCCGCGAACATGCCGATGCCCTCGTAGACATGCTTCATGTCGCGATGCTTGAGGCCTTGTATCACCCTAATCACCCAGCCGGAGAGCACCTGCAGGACGCCGAAGCCGATGCACAGCAGCAATAGTGGCGTGAAGACCTCGACGCGGAACAACGGGACGTTGATGAGGCCGTAGCCCGGCTCGTGATGCAGTGTGGTGTAGAAGATGGGGCGGCCGGCCGGGAAGCGTTCGAGGAAGTTCCCGAAGAACTCACCGTAGAGGAAGCCCCAGACGATGGCCCAGCCGGCGCACCACAGGATGATGGTGCTGATCGGCTTGAGGGCCGGAGCCGGGATCGTGATGCTGAGCGGGCCAAGGTCGAGCTCCTTGCCTTGCGCTCCGCGACGCCGCAGCAACAGGGCGATTACGGCGAAAAGCAGGCCGAAGCCCATGTCGCCGACGACCAGCCCGAAGTACAGTGGGAAGAACACGGCCAACGTCCAACTCGGGTCGAAGCTGCCGTACTTGGGCGGCGCGAACAGCGAGAGCAGCCCCTGGAACGGCCGCACCCAGGCCGGGTTGTCGAGCTTGACGGGCACGCCTGTGTCGTGATGCTCATCGGCCGGCCGCGTGGCGGTCGCGATGTCGCCGCCGAACTGGCGCTCGAGGGCGCTTAGCACCGACTGACGCTGATCGGCGGGCACCCAGCCACGGAGGGCGAACGAGTAGCGGCCCTCGAGAAGGCCCTCGGCCGCCTGGTGCCGCGAGGTGATGTTGAGCGCGTGCTGGTGAATCTGGGAGAGACGCTCGCCGTGCTGCTCGGCGAGTTTGCCAAGCTCGGCGGCGATGGCGTCGAGTCGCTTGGGCGCGGCCTGCGATCGCTCTTCCATGACGTGGGCGGTCTTGGCCACGCCGGAACTCGAGTACCGGTCGGGAAGCGTCAACTCCGCCGTGCCAGTGTGTGCGAGCGCGGAGCGGAACTCAGGCCTGGCTGACTTCAACACGGCGGCGACGACGAGGCGCTCGCCACGGTGCGGCCGGCTGGCCAACACGAAGCCGGCGCCGAACTCCTGCCGAAGCTGCGCCTCGATCTCAGGTAGGTCGGCTTCGGCCACCATGAACGGCACGCCGGCGAGGTACCGCGACTCCTCGACCTGCGCGAGCATCGGGGCGAGGTCACGGAGCAACGGTAGGTAGGAGCGAATGAGCTCGTGCTCGTCGCGTAGCTCGGCGCGCTCGGCGACCAGACGCTCGATCTGCTCCGCGATCTCGTTCACCTCGGGCTCGATCTCGGTGGTTACTGGCGCTGTCGAACTCTTCGTAGCACTCGCCCTGAAGGGACCGTCGAGCACGTCGAGTAGCGCCGTCGTGCGCGCCAGGATGCGATCCCAAGCCTCTGCTTCAGCGAGTTCGACACCCTCGAAGCGCAGTGGCCTCAACAGTCCGTCGGAACCTCCGGCCGTCGGCGCCGCGGCCGTGGGCTCAGCCACCGTGGCCGCTGCGGCCTGCGGCGCGAGCGGCGTGATCTGCACGACGCCGAGGTTCTGCAGGGCGCTGAGGACCTCTTTGGTGCCGGAGCGACGCCCGACCACCGTTACCTGGTCCATCTTGGCGATCACGGCAAGACCTTCTCCAAGACGGCGCCAACCGCGTCGTTGAGGTTCGCGCCGGCCTTGGCCTCGAGCGCGCTCGCCGCGTCTTTGGCAGAGGCGACGACGCTCTGCCGTACGTTCTCTTCCTCCTTGCGCCCGGCCTCGGCCTCGGACTGGGCAACGGCCTCGGCCTTGGCGCGGGCGGCGTCGAGCAGCGCCTTGGCCTCCGCCGTCGCCTTGTCGACGATCGCCCTGGCCTTGGCCTCGGCTTCGCCCACCTTGCTTACCAGACTCTTCTCCTGAGCGAGAAGATCTTGCAGCAGACGTTCACCTTGTGCTTCCAAGCGGCCCTCCTTCCTTCACCCTCGAACGGTCACTCGGACGCGCTTGCGGTTGGGACCATTAAGAGCTTGTCGCGGTACACAGTACTTGCACGGTGCATAAAAAAGGAGCGTTCATGTCGCGAAGAACGCCCTCTAGCGGCTTTCTCGACAACCATAGCAGGGCGCTATGGGGGTGTCAACGAGGGCGTTTGTCCCTAGTAGAGCGGCCCAGATTCTACCTCCGACCGGGGCCATAGCGGGGGTCGGTTAGACTCCCGGCGTGGACCGAACCGGGGGCGCGCCGGACCGCAAGGCGGCTGGCGCCTACTACACCGCCGCGCCCCTCGCCAGGGCGCTCGTGGCCTGGGCGATTGAGCACGGCGACAACTCCGTCCTCGATCCTGCGGCCGGCGACGGGGTGTTCATGGCGGCGGCCGCCGAGCGCCTCACGCGGCTCGGCGCCACGCGACCGCAGGTGATCGGCGTCGAACTCCGGCCCGACGCGGCAGCGGCGGCTCGTGAATCGCTCTCCGGCTTCGGCGTCCCACCAGAAAGCGTTCACAGCGCCGACTTCCTCGCGCTCGAGCCGGGCAGCCTGCCGCTCGTCGACGTGGTCGTAGGCAACCCCCCGTTCGTGCGTTACCAGCGCCTGAGCCGCGACCAGCGCAGCCTGGCGGGCCGCCGTTCGGCCGCCGCCGGGGTCGCGCTCGACGCCTTGGCCGGCTCCTGGGCTGGGTTCGTCGTCCATGCCGGAGCGTTCCTGCGCCCGGGGGGTCGGTTGGCGATGGTGCTGCCGAGCGAGATCGGCCACGCGCGCTACGCCCGGGAGGTGATCGCCTTCCTTCGCAACCGCTTCGGCGCCGTGCGCTTCGTGCTGTTCGAAGCCCCGTTGTTCCCGAAACTCGACCAGGGCGTGGTCCTGCTATTGGCCAGCGGCTACGGACGACCGAACCACAGCTTCGAGGTCGCCACGGTGAGCAGCGCGGCCGACTTGACCGGGCTGGCCCGCGAAGGGCTGGGCGCGCTGCGCTTCACCGCGGTGGATGCCGATGCCTTGGTCGCCGGCCGCGGCAGGCTGCATCACGCTTGGCTCGACCCGCGGGCCCGGGAGCTCTTGGCCTGGCTGAAGAGCTCGCGCCAAGTGAGCCGGCTTGGCCAGCACGCCCGCGTGATGATCGGCTACGTCTCCGCCGCCAACGACTACTTCCACTTGGCGCCTTACGAGGCCGTCGAGCTCGACCTCGGCGCGGTCCACCTGCGGCGGGCGCTGTTTCGCTCGCGTGGCCTCGTCGGCTTGGAGTTCACGGCCGAGGACTGGGCCGCGGCGGCCGAGAACGGCGAGGCGGGACTGCTGTTCGCCCCGGCCGACGACCTCGACCCGGCGGTCGCCGCCTACCTGCAACACGGCGAGGCCCTCGGACTCCCGGGGCGCGCCAAGGCCAAACAGCGCACGCCGTGGTGGCGAGTAACGCGGACGGCCGCTCCCGACCTGATCCTCACGGCCATGATCAACGACCGCCCGCGGTTGAGCGTCAACGCCGTGCAGATCGCCGTCAGCAACACTCTTCATGGCGTATGGCGGCGCTCCGGTAGCGGCGCGGCAAGCAGCGCCTCGCTGGCAGCGGCCGCGAGCTCCTCCTTGACGCGCCTGTCCGCCGAGCTCGAAGGGCGGCCGCTTGGCGGGGGCCTTCTCAAGCTCGAGCCTTCGGCCGCCCAGGCGCTGTTGCTGCCGTTGCCCGCCACCGCCAATGCCGCCGTCGAGCCCGTTGTGTGGCGCGCGATCGACAGGCGCCTGCGTGCGGGGGACACGCTCGGCGCCGCTCAGGCCGCCGACGCCGCCTACCTCAGCGGCATCCCCGGAGTCGGCATGGACGACGTCGAGCTATTGAGCGCCGCCGCCGACAGGATGCGGCGCGTGAGGCGTGGCAACTGAGCCCGCACCCGGGGCGCGCGACTGGCAGCCGCAAGCGGCTTCCTTACCGTCACGGACCGCGCTTCCTGCCCCTGCCATGAGGCGGGGAGACGCGCGAGCGGCGCTCGGCTTCGCGAGCCGACAAGACGCCCTGGATCTCAGTAAGCTCGCGGTAGAGGTCGTCGAGCTGGCCCCTGTCGAGGTGCTCACCGGGGGCGCCTTGGCGCTCAGCCAGCAGGCGCGCGACCTCCTCGCGGCGCTCGAGCAGCCGTCCGCGCGAGTCCTCTTTGCGCCCCTCGAGCTTGAGCTCACGTAGCCGCGAGAGCGCCCTTGTCAACTGCATGTCGA
>DASROV010000530.1:0-12931 GCA_035646755.1 Trueperaceae bacterium
CGCGCCGGCCGCCCTTGACATGTCGCCGCGCCGGATAACGCTGTCGACGGTGGGCCTGCCGTCGCGCATGCGCAAGCTGGCCACCGAGGCCCTGCCGCTGGTGTTGGCGGTGAGCCTGCACGCGCCCGACGACGAGACACGGCGGCGCATAATCCCCACGGCGCACGCGCACAGCGTCGCCGACATCGTGGCCGCACTACACGAGTGGCAGGAGCAGGTTCACCGGCGGGTGACCATCGAGTACACCATGCTCGACGGCGTAAACGACGCCGCCTGGCAAGCGCGCGACCTCGTCCGCCTGCTGCACGGTCTCAAGGCTCACGTCAACCTGATCCCGTTCAACCCCTGGCCTGGCTCGGGCTTCGCCGAGACGCCGGCCGAGCGCCTCGATGCTTTCAAGGGCGTAGTGGAGCGCGCGGGCGTAAGCGTCTCGGTGCGCTTCAGCCGCGGTCGCGACGCCGGTGGGGCGTGCGGGCAGCTGGCCTTGCGCGGCCCAGCCCAGGGGCAAGAACCTGCGCCCACGGCCCACATCTGACACTCATCAAGGTACCCCGGCGGACCCGCGTGGAACGCCGTTTTTGCCGTTTGTGACGGGCTTGATACCGTGGACCATTTCACACGGTTCAGGGGCCAACGCCGTATAGACTTGCGACCGAAACCGCGTTTGCCGCGCTGTCTTGCAAGGCGGCGCTTGGGCGCGCTGCGATCTGGAGGCTGGCATGATCATTGGAATACGCAGGCGGGGTGTCATCGCGACGCTCTTGGTCGTCTCGACCATGTTCCTGCTGTCGACTGTATCTGCGCAGGCTGGTATCGACCAGTTGCGTAGCGAGGTCGAGGCCAACCCCGGCAGCGTCGTGGCCTGGGTAGCGCTTGGCAACGCCTACTACGAAGGTGGCCAGTTCGATCAGGCCAAGAACAGCTTCCTGGAAGCCACCGCCCTCGACTACACGTCTGGTGACGCCCACTACGGCCTCGGCCTCGCCGAGTTCGCCCGCGGCGACTTCCAGGCCGCCCTCTTCGAGTTCACCGAGGTCACCAGGCTCCACGCCGACCGCTTCGACGGCCACTTCAACCGCGCCGTCACGCTGGCCCGCCTCCGCCGCCCGGCCGAGTCGGCCGCCGCGTTCGGGGAGGCCCTCGCCCAGGCCGATCCAGAGGCTACTCCCGAGGACGAAGTGCAGACCTACCTCGGCCTCGCCGGCCAGCTCGAGCTGGCCGAGGACTACGCCGGCGCCGCAGCCGCCTACGCCTCCGCCCTCGAGACCGAACCCGAGAACGCCAGCTACATCCTGCGCCGGGGCCAGGCCCTGCTCAACGCCGGCATGGGACTCGAGGCACTGCCCGAACTCACCGCGCTTGAATCAACGAGCGGCGACTACCGGGTAAGCGCGCTCATCTCCGACATCTACGTCGGGCAAGGTCAGATCGACTACGCGATGTGGTCGCTCGAGCGCGCCCTCGACAAGGCCGAGGTCGCCGACGATGCCGCCGCCCAGGCCAGCACTCTGGTCAAGCTCGGTTCGCTGCAGCGCAGCCTCGGCCGCGAGGCCGACGCCGCGGCGTCGTACGAACGTGCCGTCGAGGTCGATCCTCGCTCGTGGGAGGCCCAGTACAACCTCGGCGTCACCTACCTCGAGTCGGGCCAGACCCGGCAGGCCCTTGGCCCGCTACAGCAGGCCGCCTCGCTCGGCGGCGACGGTGTCGAGGTGGCGCTGGCGCTGGCCACTGCATACGACCAGTTGTCACAGAGCCAGGAGGCGCTCGCCAACGCCGAGAGCGCCCTAGCCGGCCTTAGCGATCCCGAGCTGGTGACGACCGCGCGCTCCATCGCCGGCCGGGCCAACTACCGCCTCGGCGACTACCGCGCCGCCGCCGCCGAATTCGCGGCCGTGCTAAGCGCCAAGCCTTCCGACCCGCAAGCGCAGCTGTGGGCCGGCCTCGCCGCCTACCAGCTAGGGGACTACGCCGCGGCGGTAAGCAACTTCGAACGCGCCGTCCAACTCAACCCGAACAGCGTCGAAGCCCGCGCCAACCTCGGCGCCGGCTACCTCGCGGCCCAGCGCTACCAGGAGGCCGAGACCGTCTACTCGCTGCTCGTCGAGCAGAACGATAGCGACGTCGAGTCCCTCTACAACCTAGGTTGGGCGCTGTACTCGCAGAACCGCCGTAACGCCGCCACCGACGCCTGGGTGTCATCGTGCGAGCTCGGCTACCAGCCGGCTTGCTCGGCCATCTCGACGTACCTCTAGACGCTCCTGACGGCAGAGACCTCACGACCGCGCTAAGCGCCCTCACGGCGCAGGTAAGATAGGGACCATGGATTGGCTGAGACGCAACTGGCCCGACCTCCTCATCGGCGTCGCCTTGATCGCCGTCATCGCCGGCATCATCGCCACCCTCATCTCGGGCGGTTCGTTCTTCCCGGCCAACAACCGCAGCGTCGATACCCCTGACCAGGGCTCGACGCCGCTCACCAGCACGAACACGCCAGGTGCCGCAGGCGACCAGGCTTCCGCCGATGCGCCCGGCGACGCTGGCGCGGCCGACCCCGCTGACGCGGACCTGGCGCCAGGCGCCGCACAGTCTGGTGAGGCCAGCACGCTCACCACTACCGCCGCCGACGGTGACGCTGCCGCCGGTGATGCTGCCGCCAATGCCGCCGCCGCCGGGGCCGATCCCGCCGCAGCCGGCGCGAACGGCGCGGCCGCCGGCAACTCTGCAGCGACCACCAACGACAGCCTCCCGGTTGCGGTGTTGCCACCAGGTCAGGCGGCGCAGCCCGCGGGAGCGGCGGCGAGCCCCGCCCCCACACCGGCGACCTCGACCGTGACGAGCACGGCCGCTAACGCCCAGCCGGCCGCTGACGTCAGCGCCTCGGCGCTTCCTGACGCGCCTTACCGGGTATCGGTAGGTGCGTACGCCAACCGTGGGAACGCCGAGCGCCAGGCCGAGGCCTTCGAGGCTGCCGGGTACCCGGTCTTCATCGGCATCCAGGACGCGCTTAACATCGTGCTCGTGGGCCCTTACGACGACGAGGCGGAGGCCCGCTCGGTGGCGGCCAGGATCCGCACCGCCGACATGGGCGTGAGTGACCCCACCGTCTACGAGTTCACCCCAGACGAGGCCGCGCAGGCCTCCGCGGCCGGAGCGGGCGACGCCGCGAGCGCCGCCGCGCTCACCAGCAGCGTCTCGACCAGCGCCGCTGCGGTCGCTGCGCAAGCCGGCGACTCAGGGGCAGCCGACGACGACACGGTGATCACCAGCGCCCCGTCCACAGCGCCGGGCGTGCGTTACCTGCAGGTCGGCGCCTACGCTACCCGCGACAGCTCGCTGCCGCAGCGCGCTCGGCTCGAAGGGCTCGGGTTCGTGGTTACCGAGCGCGAGGAGAGCGACCTCGTCAAGCTGCTGATCGGCCCGTTCGACGCGGCCAACCTCAGCAACGCGCAAGGCCGGTTGGAGGCGGCGGGGATAGCGAGTTTCCCCCGCTGATGCCCCGAGGGATCCCGTCGGCCACCGTCAGCCGACTGGTGACCTACCTGCGCGTGCTCACCGACCTCGAGGAGGCAGGGCAGACGCGTACCTCGTCGGACCGCCTGGCGGCAGAGGCACAGGTCACCGCCTTCCAGGTTCGTAAGGACCTCGCCTACTTCGGCAGCTTCGGCACGCGCGGCAGCGGCTACGCGGTTCAAGGCCTGCGACTGGAGTTGCGCCGCATCCTCGGCCTCACGCGGCCGTGGAAGGTGGCCATCGTCGGCATGGGGCGTCTCGGTCAGGCGCTCGCCGATTTTCCACAGCTCGGCGAGTACGACTTCGAGCTCGTCACCGCGTTCGACGTGGATCCCGGCAAGGTCGGCCGGCGCCTCGGCAGGGTAGAAGTCCGCCATAGCGACGAACTGCCCCAGGTGGCCGCCGAGCTAGGCCTCGACATCGCGTTCCTCACAGTGCCCGTGCCGGCCGCCCAGGCCGCCGCCGACGCCATCGTAAAGGCAGGTATAAGCGGCATCCTCAACTTCGTGCCGACGGTGGTAACCACGCCGCCCCACGTGTGGGTCGAGACGGTCGACTTCCTGGCAGCCCTCAAGCGACTTGCGTACTTTCTTCACGGCCGCGCACCGGTTGACGGCGCCGCACCAGTCACCACCGAACCGGGCGTAGACGTCGGCGCCTGATGGCCAGCTTGGTAGCGGCCGAGTTGGCGGCCTTCGAAGCCGCTCTCGCCAGGGAGCTCAGGTCGGACGTGGCCTTCATCAGGGCCATCGGGGACGAACTGGTGAAGGCCGGCGGCAAGCGGCTACGGCCGTCGCTCGCGCTCCTCGTCGGTCGCATGACGGGCTGCGAACCCGAGCGCGCCACCACCGTCGCGTTAGCGGTCGAGCTGCTTCACTCCGCCTCTTTGCTGCACGACGACCTCATCGACGACGCCGCAACCAGACGCGGCTCGCAGAGCACCTTCCTCCGCTACGGCAACGTCGTGAGCGTGATGTCGGGCGACTTCATGTTGGCCAGGGTGCTCGGCCTGCTGGCCCGCAGCGACTCGAGCGATTTCATCCAGTTGATGTCGCGCGCCGCCGCCGCCCTGTGCGAGGCCGAGGTACTGCAGTTCCAGACGGCCACCCTGCAGGACTGGAGCTTCGCCGGCTATCGCCGGATAATCGAGGGCAAGACGGCCGAGCTCATGGCCGCCGCGGCCGAGGGTGCCGGACTGCTTGCGGCTGTCGGCGGCGAGGAACGGGCGGCCTTGAGGCGCTTCGCGCTCGCCTACGGCCGGGCCTTCCAACTACGTGACGATTACCTCGACCTGCTCGGCGACCAAGCGGAGCTCGGCAAGCCCGTCGGCGGCGACCTGCGCGAGGGCAAGGCCACCTATCCGGTGCTGTTGCTGCTCATCGAGCACGACCTGGAGGAGGCCCGCCTCATCATCAACCGCCACGCGAGCCGCGAAGGCGACGTCGAGCGCATGGTCGCTCTGGTGCGCGAGCACGGCGCCGACGAACGCACCCGCCAACTGATCGCGACCGAGGTCGACGACGCCCAGCGCGAGCTGCGCGCGTTCCCGGCCTCGCCCGCTCGCGACGCGCTCGTCGAGCTGGTCGAGCGTGAGCGCTCCCGGGTCAGTTGAGACTGAGCGAGCCGCGGCCGAGTCAGCTGAGCGCTGCCGCTTGCTAGCGCGTCTCGGCTGCCACCCAGGCCAGGTACTCGGCGCTCCCGGCGTCGATCACCAACGCGACGACGCACGGCACGTCGTAGGGGTGCAACGCGGCGACGCGCGCGCTTAGCGCCGCCACCTTATCAGCGGTGGTCTTGGCGAAGGCCACGATCTCCTGTTCGCTTACCACCTTCTCCTGCCAGCGGTAGACCGAGGTGCCTCGCGGCAGCACGTTTACGCAGGCCACGAGGCGCTCCTCGACCAGGGTGCGGGCGATCGCCATTGCGGTGTCCTCGTCTGGGAACGTCAGGAAGATAGAGCGTGTCTCCGTCATGGCTACATCCTCACGCCAACGGCGCCGCCAACGGCCGCGCAGACGACGGCGGGGCCGCCTCGGGTGACGACGACGCGGATGACGCCGGCCAGCCTTGCCCTGACGAGCGCGATGGCGTCGGCGCGCTACACTTCGGCGATGCCAGAAGCCGAAATCAACGATGTAATGCAGTTCTTTCACGACCATCCCGAGAAGCCTTGGCACGTCCAGGACGTGCAGCGCCGCCTGAAGCTCGACGATCGCTCGACTCTCAGGCAGACCCTGGGTGAACTCGTCGACAGCGGCAGGTTGGTGCGCACGCGCCGCCGCACCTACGGCCTGCCGCAGGAGATGAACCTGATCCTCGGCCGCTTGCAGGTGACCTCGGGCGGCTACGGCTTCGTTATCTCGGACGCCGGCGGCAAGGACCTGTTCATACCCGCCGATCGGCTGGGTGGAGCCTGGGACGGCGACCGCGTGATGGCGCGCCCGAACCCCCTAAAGGGCGACGACGAGCGACCGAGCGGCGAGGTCGTGCGCATCATCGAGCGCGGCAACGAGCTGCTCGTCGGCACGCTCGAGTACGCTCGCGGCTACGCCATCTTGCGACCAGACTCGGTGCGGCTGCGCGACCGCGTGCTGCTCACACCCGAGTCGGTAGGCAAGCTCGCCGGCGGATCTCGCATCGTGGCTCGCCTGGTGTGGCCAGAGGACTCGGGCGAGAAGGAGGCGTTCGGCGAAGTCGCCGAGTACCTCGGCGAGTCCGACGACCCCGAGGTCGAGACGCGCGCCGTCATCGTCAAGTACGGCCTCAAGGCGCAGTACGACGACGGCACCGTGGCCGAAGCCAAGGCGGTACCCGAGACGGTGACAAGCGAAATGATGGAGGGCCGCGGCGACTACCGCAAGATCCCGACGTTAACCATCGACGGCGAGGACGCCAAGGACTTCGACGACGCGATCTCCTTGGAGCGGCTCTCCGGCGGCGGCAAGGATGGCCTGTTGCGAGTCGGCGTCCACATCGCCGACGTCAGCTACTACGTCGCCGAGGGTACCAGCCTCGACAAGGAGGCCCTGGAGCGCGCGACCAGCGTCTACCTGCCCGGTCGTGTGCTGCCGATGCTTCCTGAGGAGCTGTCCAACGGCATCTGTTCGCTCGTCGAAGGCGAGCCGCGCCTCGCGCTCTCGGCGTTCATCGACGTGACCCGCGCCGGCGAGGTAAAGGCGTTCAAGCTCAAGGAGACCGTCATCCAGTCCGACGCCCGGCTCACCTACCATCAGGTGCAGGAGTTCGCGGAAGGCGGGCGGCTACCGACGGGCAAGCGCAAGCTGGAGCGCGACGTCAAGGTGCTGCTCAACCTCAGTCAGGAGCTCCGCAACCTGCGCATCGGCGCCGGGGCGCTCGACTTCGACTTCACCGAGGCCAAGGTCGACGTCGACGACCAGGGCGCTCTTCATGTCACGCCGATCAAGAGCAACGCCGCCAGGCAGCTCATCGAGGAGATGATGCTGCTGGCCAACCGCAGGGTCGCCGAGGACCTCGACAAGCGCGATGTGCCTGCCCTGTTCCGGGTGCACGAGGATCCCAGCGAGGAGAAGATACAGGCGCTGCAGAAGGCCCTTGCCAAGCTCGGCTACACCCTCGACCTGCAACAGGCCAAACCTCAGGACCTGCAGAACATCCTCCGCCAGGCCGCCGGCAAACCCGAGGCGCAGCTCGTGAACACGCTGCTGCTACGCAGCCTCAAGCAGGCTCGCTACAGCAGCGAGAACCTCGGGCACTACGGGCTGGCGTTCGAGAACTACCTGCACTTCACCAGCCCCATAAGGCGCTACCCCGACCTCGTTGTGCACCGCGTGGTGCGCTCGGTGCTGCAGCATCGCCTCTCACCAACGCTCAAAGAGCGCATGCGCACGGACTTCCCGCAACTCGCCGAGCACGCCAGCGACCGCGAGCGCGTCGCCGAGAGCGCCGAGCGCGACCTCACCCGCTACTATCACGCCCGCTGGGCGAAGGACCACGTCGGCGAAGCCTTCAACGGGATCGTGGTTGGCGTCACCAACTTCGGCGTCTTCGTGGCGCTGGCCAACGGGGTAGAGGGACTGATGCACGTCAGCCACCTCGACGACGATTACTACATCTACATCGAGGACTCGCTGATGCTCATGGGCAAGCACACGCGCAAGCGCTTCCGCATGGGCGACCGCGTCGAGGTGAAGGTCCTGGCCGCCAACCCCACGCAGCGGCAGATCGACCTCATCCCGGCCAGCATGGAGATGCCTGAGGCCGAGACCGAGGAGAAGAGCGTGCCGAGCAAACCGCCCAAGAAGCTCAAGACTCCGCTCGAGGGCGGCATAGACGCCGAGGTCGCTACCGGCCGGCGCTCCTCCACCAGCGCCGCGGCCCGCGCCGGAGGTGCCAAGGCGAGCGGCAAAGCGGCCGCCAAGGCGGGCGCCAAAGCGGATGACAAGCCTAGGGGCGGCAAGGCGGGCGCCAAGAAGCCCGTCAAGCCGGGCGACACGCCGGCCGCGTCAGACGCCAGGCCCGTGCAGGAGCCGGCGCCGAAGGCTGCCGTAGCACGACCCTCCGAAGCTCTCGCCCAGGACCAAGTGGAGACGCCGGCGACGTCGTCGAGTGCGGCCACTTCGGGCAAGCGGCGGCGGGGGCGGGGCCGGGGCAAGCGCCAGGCGTCCGAGAGCAGCGCCGAGCAATCCGCCGGGATCGCTGCGCCGCGCCCTGCGAGCGATAAGCGCGGCGCCGAGCCGGACAGAGCGCCGGGGCAGGCTGGTGAAGAGCCGTCAGCGAAGCGCAAGAAGCGTCGCAAGCTCGTGTTCGGCTAAGGGGCTGGCGTTGGGGCAGGCTGGCCTCGCGGCTCTGGTACACTCCGAAGCAACCTTGATGTCGAGCTGCTGGCGGGCAGCCCTAAGCCCCGTCACCAACGAGATTTCCTAGAGGTTCGAAGTTCGTGGTTCGAACATGGAGAGGCTCGATATGCCCCAAGAGTTCCGCTACCCGTTGACGCGCTACTGCCTCCGCGGGGGAGCATTGACGCTCCCGCGCGCCATGGTCGGGCTGTTCCCCGATAGCGGCGAGGTCACAGCCGTCGACACCAGGAGCGAGGCGGAGCACACGCTCACCGTCGTCGATCCACGCACCGTCACCGGCCTCGGCCCGATCTTCAAGCAGCACCGCCTGGCGGTGAACGACGAACTTTTGATACGGCCGCTGGAGGACGGGCGCTTCTCGATCACGGCGGTGAAGCGAGACCACAAACCCGACTACACCTCGAGCGAAGCCATCGAGCAGGTGCTCGACGAGCTGATCGCGGCCTCCGTCCCGGTTACCGAGACCGAGGTGCGAGCCCTCTACCCCGGCATCCCCGCGAGCCTCTCGCTGGCCGAGGTGTTCACGGCTGACGAGCGCTTCGTGCGGCGCGAAGGGCGCTGGCACAACGCCCTGAGCGTGGCCTACCCGCTCGAGCCGGCCCCTTCCGCCTCGCGAAGCAACGACAGCGCGCCGCCAGTTGGGTCAAGCGGGCATGACCGCACCGCCGCGAGCGAAGACGACAAACTCGCCTACGCGGCGGTCGGCGCCGTTTCGGCCGGCAGCAGCGACGCCGCTGCGCAGGCTCCTCGCGCCCCGCTGGAGCGTACGCCCGCGCAGCCGGCCGCGGGCTCGGAGTCGGACGTCAAGCCGCGGGCCGCTGGTCAAGACGCCGGCACCATCGCCAACCTCCACGCAGCCCCGGCACCGTCGGGCGGCTCTGGGCTCGAGGTCCAGGCTGGCCTCTGGCAGCAGGCCGCGCCCGACGAAGGGTCCTCAAGAAGCGATCACCTCGCGCCCGCGGTGAACCGCGGCCGCTCGGCCGGCACCGTGCTAGAGCGACGGCGACCGTCCGACGAGGGAGGACACGCCCCGCGTGAGCGAGGCGCGCACGGCGCCGACGGCAGTCGGGCGACCGCTGGTGACGCCGCCGATTCAGCCGCTACCAACTCGAGTGCTACCAACTCGGGTGCTGCTAACTCGGGCGCTGCCGGCTCGGGCGCTGCCGGCTCAGGCGCTGATATCGACGTTGAGGTTGAGGTTGAGGCCGACGGCGGCGCCTCGCTCGAGGTAACGGAGTTGGCCAACCGGCTACGCGCGGTGCTTGTCGGCATCGGGTTCCGCATCGAGCCGGTGGCGCGCGGTCAACTGCTGCTCACCGCCGACATGGGCCGCAAGAGCTACACGGTGCTCGCGCAGCTTCTCACGCGTAACGATCGGCTCGACTGGGCCGACCTGCTGGCGCGGCGGCGGGCGACTAACGTGCGCTACCTTACTGTCGTCGGCGACTACCGTGCCCTACTGCGCCTCACCAACCCCGCCGAGCTGGCGCGCGCGACGTTGTGGAGCTGGCAGGCCCTCGACCGCATGGCGGTACTCAACCGCACCGTGTCGTTCAGCCCCATCGAGCTCGAGTCGCACTTCGAGCGAGACGGCCTGTTCGAGAAGGGCCTCGAGCGCTTCGAGGCCGCCGTCGCCAAGCGCGTGGCCGAGCGTGGCGCCATCTCCGAGCTGCTCACCAGGCTGGCCGAGATGCGCGCGCCGTCGGTGTTCATGCTCGAGGACATAGCGGGCGAGCTGAAGGTGCCTCGTGACCGGTTGCTCAGGCAGCTCGAGCTCCTCTCCGAAGCGCCGTTTCACCTGGTGGCCAAGGTCGACGCGGGTGAGTTCGTGTTGCGCCAGCGCGTGGCCGACTCGCTAAGCAGCCTGGCCAGCTACGCCACCTCGTTACGCGAGCGGCTGCCTATCAAGCAGGTCGAGAAGCTCACCGGACTGGCCGAACCCGACCTGCTTACCGAAGAGGACCTCGACGTTCAGGTAACCGACGGTTTGAACTCAGGCTCCGCGACCTGAGGTAGAGCGCCCGCCGCCAACGTCGGCCGCGCCAGGTCCTGCAGGGCCGTCACGCCGAGGCGGCCATCAAGGCGCGCCGATCGTGCCGCCTCCATCGCCGCCAACGTCCAAGCGGCCGCTTCGGGCGTGCTCACGTACGCAACGCCGTTCTCCAGCGCACGCCGCAGCTCGGAGGTCTGCTCGACGTCGATGAGCAGGTCGTAGTCGCCGGTCGAGTCACCGCTCTCCACCGTGAAGCCGAGCGCCTTGAACCGGGCGGCGAGTTCCTGCACGCCAGCGCCGATGAGCCTCACCGTGCCGGAGGTCGGCAGTCTCGAGCCGGCGCCGAGCGCGGCCCGGTAGTAGGCCAGCCGCGGGTCCAGGTCGATGCCCATGCTCTCTCCGGTTGAGCGCATCTCGGGGCCGAGCACGGGCAACACGCCCGTGAATTTAAGGAACGGCAGCACCGCCTCCTTGACGCTGTACACCTCGGGGCGTGGGCTCGCCGTGAAGCCGATATCGCGCAAGGTCTGGCCGGCGGCGACCAGCGCCGCGTACTTGGCAAGCGGGTGTTGGATCGCCTTTGACAGGTAGGGAATCGTGCGGCTCGCCCGGGGATTGGCCTCGATGACCAAGACCTCTTCGTCCTTGATGACGTACTGGACGTTGAGGAGGCCGCGCACGCCGATTGCCTCGGCGAGCTTGACGGTGTACTCCTCGATGAGGCGCAACGACTCGTCGCTCAGCGTCACCGGCGGGGTAATGCAGGCGCTGTCGCCGGAATGGATCCCGGCAGCCTCGACGTGCTCCATGATGCCCGCCACCACCGTCGTCTCGCCGTCGCAGAGGGCGTCGACGTCGACCTCCTTCGCGCCCTCGACGAAGTCGTCGACGAGGATGCTGGGCTCGCCTGGAAGCTCGGCGTAGATCACGGCCAGGTAGTCGGCCAACTCTGCGGGTGAGCGCACTACCTTCATGGCCCGCCCGCCGAGCACGTAGCTTGGCCTCACCATCACCGGGTAGCCGATAGCGCTGGCCAGCGCGGCCGCCTCATCGGGGCGCTTGGCGACGCCTCCGTGAGGCTGCGGGATGCCCAGCTGCTGACACAACTTGTGGAAGCTGTCGCGGTCCTCGGCCGCGTGGATGGCAGCGGCGGGGGTGCCCCAGATGCTCACGCCAGCCGCCTCGAGCCCGCGGGCCAGCTTCAGCGGCGTCTGCCCGCCAAGCTGCACGATGACGCCGTCGGGGCGCTCGTGATCGATGACGTTGAGCACGTCCTCGAGCGTGAGCGGTTCGAAGTAGAGGCGGTCGGCGGTGTCGTAGTCGGTGCTCACCGTCTCGGGGTTGGAGTTGATCATTATCGTCTCGAAGCCGGCCTCCTGCAACGCCCACACGGCGTGCACGGTGGCGTAGTCGAACTCCACCCCCTGACCGATGCGGTTGGGTCCTGACCCGAGGATGACGACCTTGCGTTTCTGGCTTGGCGGCGCCTCGTCCTCCCACTCGTAGGTCGAGTAGAGGTATGGCGTGTACGCCTCGAACTCGGCCGCGCAGGTATCAACGGTCTTGTAGACGGGCGCGCCGTCGTGCTCGAGCCGCAGCGCCCGCAGCTCGCCGGACTCGACCCCGGTTAGCACCGCGATGTCGGCGTCACTGAAGCCGAGGCGTTTGATCTCGCGCCACAGCTCCCAGTCCCAGCGGCGTGGGTCGCCGGCGGCTTTTATCTCTCGTTCCGCCTCCATCAACTCCTCGAGTTGGGCGAGGAACCAGGGATCGATGCCGGTGCGCTGATGCAGCGACTCGGTCGAGCGGCCGCGCCGCAGCAGTTCGATGACGGCGCCAAGGCGCCGTGGGTTGGGCCGCAGGAGGCGCTCGAGGGTCTCGTCGCTGACCGCGGCGGTCTCCACCCTCACGTCGAGCTCGAGGGACCGCACGGCCTTGTTGAGCGACTCCTTGAAGGTGCGGCCGATGGCCATCACCTCGCCGACGCTGCGCATCTGCGTGCCGAGGTCGTCGGGCGCGCCGGGGAACTTCTCGAACGCGAAACGAGGAATCTTCGTGACGACGTAGTCGATAGACGGCTCGAACGCAGCCTTGGTCTCCTTGGTGATGTCGTTTGGGAGCTCGTCGAGGTGGTAACCGACGGCCAGCAGGGCCGCGATCTTGGCGATGGGGTAGCCGGTCGCTTTCGAGGCCAGCGCCGACGAGCGCGACACGCGTGGGTTCATCTCGATGACGATCACGTCGCCGTCGTCGGGGTTGACGGCGAACTGGATGTTGGAACCGCCGGTGTCGACGCCGATCTCACGGATGATCGCGATCGAGTAGTCGCGCAGGCGCTGGTATTCCTTGTCCGACAGCGTCTGCGTCGGCGCGACGGTGATGCTGTCGCCGGTGTGCACGCCCATCGGGTCGATGTTCTCGATGGAGCAGATGATGACCACGTTGTCGGCGTGGTCACGCATGACCTCGAGCTCGAACTCGTGCCAACCCAGAAGCGACTCTTCGATCAGCAGCTGCGAGATCGGGCTCAGGCGCAGGCCCTGCTCGACGATGCGCCGGAAGCCGGCCTGGTCGTGGGCGATGCCGCCGC
>DASROV010000531.1:0-3575 GCA_035646755.1 Trueperaceae bacterium
CCGAGAAGGCCGAGGTTCATCCCCTGCCCACCGATCGGTGGGCAGGGGATGAACCTCGGCCTTCTCGGCGGACGCGCGCTAGTCGAGGCGTTGATCGGCGGGGCTGCCGAAGCTGCTGCCGGCGCTGCCCAAGGCGGTCTCCCCGAGTACGACCGCCGCCAACGGGCCAGAGCCCGCGCCAGCGCCAGACGAGCCGGCCTCAACATGTTCCTCGGCAGCGAGCGCCTGCCGAACTTCGTCAGGTCGGCTGCCCTGCGCACCGTCCTCCTACCCGGCCTGCAACCGCGGTTCGCCCGGTACTTCACGATGCGGGGGTTGTAGACGTGCTGCGCCCGACCGCCGCCCGCCCGACCTGGCACCCGTACCTGCTGCACCTGCGCTTGGGCTTCAACCTGCTCCTCAGTCCGGTCTACCTATGGGGGGTGCTGCTCGCCGGCGGCAGCATCGCGAACGTCGATTTCTGGCTGGGCTTCGTCTCGCTCCACCTCTTCCTCTATGGCGGGACGACGGCCTTCAACTCCTACTACGACCGCGACGAGGGGCCTATCGGCGGCATGCTCGAGCCACCAAAGGTCGACGAGGGCCTGCTCCCGTTCTCCCTTGTAGTCCAGGCCCTTGGCCTCATCCCAGCGGCGTTCCTCGGATGGCGTTTCCTGCTGGCGTGGCTGGCTCTGTTCCTGGTCTTCACTGCCTACTCGCATCCGCCGGTAAGGCTGAAGTCGAACCCGGCCGCCGCGTTGGTCGCCATCGGTCTGGGGCAGGGAGGGATCGGCTTCGCCCTCGGCTGGCTGGCTGAGAGTTCGGCTGGGCTCTTCAGCGGGGAGGCGCTGGCCGGCGCCGCCAGCACCGCGCTGATCGTCACCGGCCTTTACCTGGTCACGCAGAGCTACCAAGAGGAGGAGGACCGCTCGCGGGGTGACCGCACCATCGCCGTACTGATCGGCGCCAGGCGGTCATTGCTGCTGGCGTTAGTGCCAATGGCGCTCGGCGGGGGCATTTTGGTCGTGTGGTCGTGGCTCAACCTGGGATCGCCGTGGGCGGTTGGCCTGGGCCTCTTCTTCCTTCTCCTCGGCGTGCTTCAGATCACCTGGGCGGCGCGCTTCGACTCCCGGAGCGTCACCGAGAACTTCCGCAGCGCGATGCAGTTCACGGCCGGGGCGTCCGTCGGACTCTCGCTGTTTCTCGTGATTCAGCTGTTGAACAGATGATATACACATCCATGTGATATCACATGCGAGTGTAATCACATGAATGTGTAATATGGATCATGGCCGCTCGTGCCGTGCCGATCGTCAACCGAGAGAGGGAGCTGGCGCTCCTGTCCGAGTTGCTGATGCAACCCGGCCCCACCTTGGTGCTAGTCACCGGCCGCAGGCGCGTCGGAAAGACGTTCCTGTTGTCCAGGGCCTGGCCATCCGAGTCGACCTTCCTATTCACGGCCACAGAGACGACGCCTGAGCAGAACCGACGTCAGCTTGTGCTGGACGCAGCCGCTTGGTCCGGCGAGGACATGCGTCCGGAGGACTACCCGACATGGCGCGCCGTGTTCGACCGCTTGTGGCGCCTGCGCGAGCCGCAGCCATTGGTGATCGTGCTCGATGAATTCCAGTACTTCGCGACTGGCGATCGTGGGCTGGCCGAGGTCACCTCCGCCATCAACGCGACGCTAGAGGGACAGGCGGTGAACAGGCCCTTCGTCCTCGTTTTGAGCGGTTCCGCCGTATCGACAATGGAGAGCTTGGCTAGTGGGGGCGCGCCTCTCTTCGGGCGGCTAGCCACGCACGTACGGCTCGAGCCCCTCGAGGCGTACGACACCGCCGACTTCGTTCCCGCTTGGAGCTTGCGTGACAAAGCTTCGGCATACGGGATCCTAGGTGGAACACCCGCCTACTGGGCCGCGCTGGATCCCAAGTCCGATCTTCGTCGGAACGTGGCACGCTTACTGCTCGCACCGCCGGGGACGCTCAGGCTCCAGCTCGACACGTTACTCACCCAAAAGGAGGGACTCGGCGACACGGCCGCGTACAACGCGATCGTTAGGGCGGTGGCCGGAGGAGCCACGACGCGCCCACGAATCGCCGACGCTAGCGGACTGAAACCCGACACCTCACTGCTGAGGCGCTTAAACAGGCTCGTCGAAGTGGGTCTGCTCAGCCATGTCGACGTAATCGAGGCACCGGCCAAGTCGCCGGTGCGATACCGCCTCGCAGACCCGGCGCTTCGCTTCTATCACGTGTTCATCTCACCGTACTCTTCGTTGCTGGAGCGCTCCGATCCGCTGAAGGTTTACGACGAAGTGGTCCTGCCTCGCCTTGACACCTTCCTGGGCTTGGCCTTCGAGGGCTTCGTGGCTCCCACTTATGAGCGCCTGAGTGGCCCGAGGTCCTTGCCGATGGTGCAGCGATGGAGTCGTTGGGAGGGCCACCGGGTTGGTCAGTCGGTGGAGGTGGACGTTGTTGCTCCACTCGTCGACAAGCGCGTAATGACGGGGTCGGTCAAGTTCTCCAGCAGGCCAATCGGACCCAATGCCTTCTTCGATCATCTCGACGCAGTGCGGCGAGTGGCCGAAGCGGGACTGAGATGGGCCAACTTAGCTAGCAGAGGGGGCCCCTTGTTCTTCCTCTCCGCTGCCGGCTTCACCGACCGATTCAGGGACGCCGCGCGGTCCTACGAGGGGTCCGTCCTGACGTGGTCGCTCGACGATGTCTATGCTCCCGCGAACACCAGGACGGGCCGTTAACGGCGCGCAAGCGGATCACGGGGTTGGCCAGCGGACAACGACTTCCCACACTCAGTAGTGATACCGAGCCTGGAGGAACTGGACTCGATCATCGCCGACCAAGTACACGATTCGGTGCTCTTGGGACAGACGGCGCGACCAGACGTCGCTGCCGAGGTAGCGAAGCCGTTCTGGTTTGCCGATGCCGGTGAATGGGTCGCGCAGGATCGCCTCTACGAGATCGATGCACCTCAGCGCGAGCTTTCGGTCAGTGGCGACCCAATGGCGCAAGTCGTCGATGAACTCGGGCTGGAAGACTGCCAGGAAGGTTCTCAGCCGGATCTGGCGGAATCTAGGTTTACTCGGGCCCGCAACTCCTTCACCGTCTGCGGCTCATCGTTGCCGCTTCGGGCGCGGCCAAGGGCAGTCAAGAGGCGCTGGGCGTTCGCGGGCGAGCGCAAGAGATGAGCGGTCTCGAGCAGGCCGTCGAGCTCGTCGGCAGCTATCAACGCGACGTCCTCTCTGCCTCTACGTCGAATGATGACGATGTCGCGGTCGTCTACGGCGGCATCGAGCAGCGTGGCGAGGTTCGCCCTGGCCGACGAGTAGGTGGTCTCTATGGGCATACACGCTCCAATCGCGTACAGAAGTATTGTACAAGAATGGGGCGAAGGTCAACGGTTGTGCGCCGCTCACCCGCAGGCGCCGCCGCCTCAGCCACCTTCCGCGTTCCTCCGCTTCTCCACGGCCTTACGTTGTGAACTCTGGGCGACACGATTCCTCGGCATCTTGGCGACGGCTGAACCGGCCGAGCGACGTGCCACCCGCTACTCGCGTGGTCCTCTGCCGTTACGGC
>DASROV010000532.1:0-2818 GCA_035646755.1 Trueperaceae bacterium
GCTCCTCTGCGCCGGGATACGGCACCTCCTTGGTCCACATGGTGGCGGTGTAGACGTATTCGGTCGCGGGGCCGGCGCCCTCGATGAAGTTCGGCAGCGCGAAGCCGGCTGCGCCACCGGCGAACACCTTCGCGTCGAGACCCACTTCCTGGATCTGGCGGGCCAAGGCGACGGAGTCCGCGGCGTAGGAGACCATGAACACGATGTCGGGCTCGAGCGCGGCGAAGCGGTTGAGGATCGGCCTGAAGTCGGCCCCGCTCTGGTCGTAGGACTGGCGTTCAAGGACCTCGTAGCCGCGTTCGGCCGCGAGCTCGTCGACGGCGTTGGCCACCGCGGTCTCGAATGCACCGTTGCCGTGAATGGTGACTATCGTTTCGAGCGTGCCCTCGCCCCGGTCGGCGTTGATCTCGTCGAAGACGTTGAACAACACCTCAGCGTACGCGAACGAAGGCTGGTTGATGCGGTAGACCCATTCCGAGCCCGGCTTCGTTATCGCGTCGTCGGACGACGTGAACACCAGGAACGGGAACTCCTGGCGGGTGAAGTACTGGGCCAGCGGGTTGGTTATCGACGACGAGTAGGCGCCCATCACCAGCGGCACGTCCTGGTTGACGAGGCGCTCGGCCGCGGCCAGCGCGGCGTTGACCTCGGAGGTGTCGTCCTCGATGACGACCTCGACGGTCGCCCCGTTGACCCCGCCGGCGGCGTTGACGTCCTCCAGGGCGGCCTTGATGCCGGCCTGGTGTTGCTCGCCGAACTCGGCGAAGCGACCGGTGATACTGGTGATCACCCCGATCTGAACGGTGTCCTGCGCGACCGCGAGGCCGGCGAAGAGCAGGGCGAGGACTGCGATGACTCGCTTCACTTAGCACCTCCTTGAGAATCTCGTGTTGCTGTTTCGCTTTGTAGCCTAACAAACGTGCCGCGCGTAAGAACGGCAGCCGGCCGCTGGCGCGTGAACCGTTAGTCAACTACCGCGAAGAGGCGGTCGGCGGCGGGTACGGCGCGATGACCGCGCGCGGCGTAGACTCCGGCGTAAACTTCAGGACTATCGGTTCCCGTGTCCGCGTGGGCGGCCCTTTCGCGCCGCCTTGGCGCGCTTGAGCGCTAGGCGGGACGGGTGATGAAAGGAAGACATAAGGCATGTTGATGATGCTAGGTGGCCTGGCTCTGTTCCTGCTCGGCACGACCCGCATCGCGAGCTCGCTCGAGAACGCCGCCGGGCCGGCCACCCGCCGCTGGATGTCGGCGGCGACAAGTTCGCCGTTCAAGGCGCTGCTCACCGGCACGGGCGTGTCCGCTGTCACGCAGAGCGGCACGGCCACGGCGGTGACCACGCTCGGCATGGTCGCCAGCGGCCTCGTGCCGGCCGCCGCGGCCTTGGCGATGTCGCTCGGCGCCAAGCTCGGCGCCACCGTTGCCATCCAGTTGGCGGCCTTCGACATCGCCCAGTACGCGCTTCCCATGATCGGTGTCGGCTTCGTGCTCACCTTGTGGCGCCGCAGCAAGGTCGTCGGCGAGATCCTGCTCGGTGCAGGGCTGTTGTTCTTCGGGCTCGACCTCACGGTCGAGGCCATCGGAGGGCTCTCCGAGAGCGAGGTCTTCTCATTGCTCGTTGACGCCTCGGAGTCCCAGCCGCTGGCGCTGCTCGTCCTCGGCACCGTGCTCGGCGCGGCGCTCGGCAGCGCCAACGCCTCGGCCGCCGTCGCCATCGGCCTGGTCTTGAGCGACACCGTCAGCCTACCGACGGCGCTGGCCCTCATCGTTGGCGGCAACCTTGGCAGCACCGTGCTCCCGCTCCTCGTCTCGAGGAGCCTCGACGCCTCCGCGCAGCGCGTGGCGCTCTCCCACTTCATCGTCAAGGGCTTGGGAGCCCTCGCTGTGGTGTTCGCCGCGCAACCGTTGGTCGACGTGATCGCCCGGCTTGGTGGCGACGGCGCGCGTCAGGTCGCCAACGCCCACACTCTCTTCAACCTCGCCGTGGCGCTTCTGGTCACGCCGCTGGCCGGGCCGTTGGTAGCGCTGAGCCGGCACCTCGTGCCCACCGGCGAGGACGACTCCGCGCCGAAGTACCTCCGTGAGGAGTCGTTGGCCGAGCCTTCGTTGGCTATCAAGCTGGCTCTGCGCGAGACCGTGCGCATAAGCGACCAGGTCGCTGTGATGACCGAGTTGGCGGTCGGCTACGTGAAATCGGGCAAGTGGGACCCGACGCCGATCGAGAGTCGCGAGGCCAAGGTCGACAAGCTCACCCACGAGGTCGTGGACTACCTGGCGCGCCTGCGCCGGTCGAGCGACGACGAAGACGCCACCTCTGAGAGGCTCTTGCTGGCGGCCACCGAACTCGAACACATGGGCGACCAGATAAGGCGCCTCTACCGGCGCGAGGAGAAGCTGCGCGAAGCCGGCATCGAGTTCAGCAAGCAGGGCCGAAGCGAGCTGGGCGAGACCGGTGAACTAGTGCTGGAGCGCATGCGCGTCTCGTTCACGGCGCTGGCGACAGGCGATTGCGAGTTGGCGCGGCAGGTGGTCCGTGAGCGGCCTGGCTTCGAGGACCAAGTGGCGCGCATGAGGCTCGCCCATCTCGCCCGCCTCGAGGCCCGGCTGCCGGAGTCCCGTGCCTCCAGCTCACACCACCTCGAGGTGCTCACGCTCTTAAGGCAGCTCGACGCTAGCATCACCAGGGTGGCCGCCTGGACCCGCGAGATCTACGACGCGGCCCCCACCGCCGACGCGGCCGGGCTGGCTTCGGCTGTGAGCGAGGGAGGCGCGCCGCGTGACGATCGGCCTGATCGAGGTGGAGATGGTGCATGACAAGAGC
>DASROV010000533.1:0-9555 GCA_035646755.1 Trueperaceae bacterium
AGTGCCGTACTTGGTGCGCACCGTGCCTCTCTGGTCGAACTCGCCGAGATCGAAGTGATCGTAGACGCCGTAGCCGCTGTCGTAGCCCCCGCCTGCGCCTTTATATGCGGGAGGCAGCCACAGGGAGGTGAACCCTGCGGCTGCCAACGCTTTCGCTTCGTCTGCCAGGTTGTTCCACCAGCCGCCGTCGTTCGGCAAGTACCAGTGGAAGTACTGAAGCATGACGCCGTTGAGCTCTTCGTTCAGTTAGACGCCTCCACGCTGAAGCCCGCGAGCATGCCGAGCTGCACGTGGGGGGTTCCGGTCGCTTGGTCGGGGATGGCGCACAAGGCAGCGTACTCGCCCGGTTGCAGGTCGTAGGTGAAGTAGCTAGCCAGGTTCGGATGCAAGGCTTGGGCGCCGCCGATCGGGGTGCCCGGCATGCCCTCCTCGCCGTGCTCGGCGAGGTGCTGCATGAACGCTTCGAACGTCACGCCGTCGTTCAGCTTGACGAGGGTCATCTCGTGCGGTTGAGGGCCGTCGTTGACGACCTTCCAGGTAGTCGTGCCGGCGGGGACACTGCTCGGCATCGTGTAGGCGAAGTCGAACATGTGGACCTCGAAGTCGGCGGCTGGTTCCTCCACGCCGGTCGGCTCACCGACCACCTCAATGACGTCGGTCATGCCGAGCGCGAGGTGGGGCACGCCTTCGGCGTTGGGTAGGAAGCACAGCACCACGTATGTGCCGGGCTTGGTGAAGTCGACGAGCACTTCGGCGGACGCACCGGGCGGGATCATGCCAACCCCACCATTGAACGTCAGGAACCGAAGGGCGGCCCCGCCCTCGCTCTGGAATGCGGTAAAGAACTGATCTGGCGTCACGCCGTCGGCCAGCCGTGTGAACTGAATGTGATGCATCTCGGTCCCGTTATTGCGCAGGGCAATCGTCTGCCAGCCGGGGGAGAGTTGGCTCGGACCCTCGAAGCTGTAGTCCTGGGCGACGAACTCCGTTGAGACGTGCGCGGCGTGGTCTTGAGCCAGGGCGGCGCCCGACAGCACGGCCGCGAAGCTCAATGCCGCGAACAGAGTGAAACGCGCGGGCCTGAGCCTGCGACCTGACGAACCTCGAACCACTCGAGTCAACATTTTGGTGCTCCGATCGGGGTGGAATTTGATGTAGCGGAGGAAGCGGCGGTCACGTTACGGCCAGCCCCGATGAGAGCGCGGTGACGAGCGGTACCGCCCTCTGGCGGCCCCTGTGCATAGCGGATTGAGGCCGCGCCCTGGTGAACGGCGACCGTGGGGTGGCTCAGCCCCCTGCCAGCAGCGCTCGCAACTGGAACGTGTGTCTGATCGGGTGCATTACGGCGTGCTCGAGCATCGACTCGACGTTCAGCTGGGCTCCCCAGTTCGAGGTGTAGGTGCGGTCTTCGAAGCGGGACTCTGGCACCCCACGCAACGGCTCGCGCCAGGCGGCCAGCACTGCTTCGAGGTAGTCGTCGGCGCGGTCAGCGATCTCCTCAACAGGCGGTGCGGCCGGCACGCCGGGGTCGGGCAGCTCGAGAACCTTGCAGGTCCAGGCGAGGTAGCGACCGGAGGCCCTGAGGACGTGCGTGAGTAGGTGTTCAAGCGAGCCGTAGTCGCTATCGCTCGTCTCAGGTAGCTGCAGTTTGCGCACCTTGGCTTGACGCCAGACCGGTAGGAAGTTCCGCATCTCCTGTTCGTGAAGTATCACCAGAGCCCGCGCGCCGCGGTAGGCGAAGGCGTCCGCTGCGGGGATAGTGGCCGTTGACGTCGTCATTGGCTCGCCACGGTCGTTGCCATGGCCGATCACGAGGTCTCGGCGAGGCACCTCGTTTCCTTGACTGTTGTCGTGATCGCGGTCGTCATCGGGGTAGTGACTGCTGCCGTCATCGCCATCGTCCGAGGCGTCGATGACGCAGAACGTGTTGCCGTCGGGATCGGCGAGCACTACGTAGTCGGCGTCGGGCGGGTAGCGCCAGTTGACGCGAGTGGCGCCGAGGCCAAGCAGCCGCTCCACCTGCGCGGCCTGGTCCATGGCGTAGAGGTCTAAGTGGTGGCGCTGATGCGTCTCGGCGTCAGAGGTGACAAGTTGGATAGCCAGTTGCACGCCGTCGCCCGACTTCGGGACGAGCAGGGCCCAGTCGTCATCGGGATCGCGCTTCGGACGGTAATCAAGTGCTGCCGTCCAGAACTCGAGGGCGGCCCGGTAGTCACGTACGCCCCAGACGATGGAACCGATGGTGAGCATGACGCATTATGGACGATTCGCGGGGCGTGGCTTGGCGCTGCTTCGGGCTCGATGCCAAGCGGTGATCGGCAGCAGTTCAGGTTGCCGCGATCTCCCATATGTGGCCGGCCGGGTCTTGGAACGAGGCGGTGCGGATGCCCCATGGCCGGTCCATCGGGCCGTTAAGGAGTTCTACGCCGCGGCTCCGGAGCGTGGCTACCACGGCGTCGACGTCTTCGACCTCGAGCGTGAGTTGCGCTCGAGCCCCGGTGTCCGGCGCCGCTAGCTTGGCCGGTTCGATCAGCTCGGGCACGGCCTCGGTTCTCAGCAGGTTGACGAGCAGGTTGCCGAAGTCGAACACCACCGAGTCCTCGTCCTCGAACTTCGGGGGCAGGTCGAAAACCTTGTCGTAGAAGGACTTGGCGGTGCGGAGATCCTCGACGAACAACGTGATGGCGGGGATACCGCGGGCCCATTTGGTCATGGCGGACACCTCTTCTCCCGGTCAGGGTGGGCGCCTTGGCGAGGCGCTTCCTCTGGCGCCGCCCCTCAGGACAAGACTACGCGAGGTGAGGCTTTCTGCGTCAGCCCAGGCCGGCTTCACGCTTAGCCAGCGCTACCACCTCGTCGAACATCGTCGGGGTGAGCCGCCCCGTGTTCGTGTTCTGGAGGCTGACGTGATAGACGTCGATGAGCGGTTTGGCGCCGGACTCCACGGCGCCAGGCAGCTGGTCGATGCGGTGGACCCTGCCGTGTCCGAACGGCACTGATGCCAGCGTCACCTTCAAGCCGCGGTCACGGTAGAGCTTGAGTACCGCGTCGTGCCCGATCTTGCCGAGCGCCAGTATGGCGCGGACGTTGGGTAGGCCGTCGAAGTCGTGACGCAACCAGTGCTGGCAGTTGTTCAACTCCTCGGTGAGCGGCTTGTTGCCGGGCGGCACGCAGCGTGCGGACGCGGTTATCCACACTCCTTTCAACGCCAAGCCGTCGTCACGCGAGACGCTGGTCGGCTGGTTGGCCAGCCCATTGCGGTGAAGCGAGGCGTAAAGGAAGGTACCCGATGCGTCGCCGGTGAACATCCGCCCTGTGCGATTACTGCCGTGCGCTCCTGGGGCTAGGCCTACAAGTAGTAGGCGGGCGTCCGGGTCCCCGAAGCCGGGCACCGGGGCGCCCCAGTACTGTTGGTCGCGGTAGGCGCGGCGCTTGACCTGGGCGATGTGCTCACGGAACTCGCCCAGGCGCGGGCAGCGGCGGCAGCTGGCGAGGTCGGGAGGGTAGGGGTCGAAGGGGGTGCCTTCGCGGCTGCTCGCGGTCGTTGACATGGGCCCACGCTAACGCCGTGATAGCTTCGGCCCCCACATGACCAGCCATGCCGCAACCCCCTCGGACCACAGCGCTGGTTCGCATCCTGGCGGGAAGCAGGTCTTGCCGCGCGGCTCGCGGCTGGGCGAGGTTCACCTCGCCGTGACCGACAAGGAACGTGCGCTCGCGTTCTGGACGGAGGTGTTCGGCCTGACCGAGCTGGGAGAGGCGAGTTCCTTCCCGAGCCCATCGGGCAGATGATGGCGCGGACCAAGGACGGCGAGCATCACTCGGGCCGCGAGGCGGTCGACCTCGACTCGCTGTTCCCTGGCCCTAAACGCCTGGGCTGGTGCAGGGGCTCCGCCGGCGCCTAAGGGCACGGCGGGGTTGCGGTGGTTCACGCTGGAGGTGCCGTCGGACGCGGTGGTTGAGGAGGTCGCGGCGAGGCTGGCGGGCCGCGACTGGCCGTTCGAACACGTCGCGGGCGGGATTCAGGTCGCCGATCCATCGGGCAATCGGCTACGAATGGTGCGCGCTCAGTAGAGCCACGGGGCGTGCCGAGCCCAAGCGTGAAGCCGCCGGCCGAGTCTGGTACCCGCCAGCCAGCAGCACGCCGTTCTCCCCGCCGATCCAGACATGAGCCTCGTCCACCACGTACACGGCGTGCAGCCGAGCGCCTTGGGCCAGCACCCTCACCGAGGACGTCGCGTCGTTCCAGGTCGCGCCGCCATCACTGGTGGTGAGGACCAGCGGCGAGCCGGCGCCCTCGGCGCCGACCGCCCAGCCGATCATCCCGTCGGGCGCGAAAGAGACGTCGCGGAAGCGACTGTCCTCGCGCAGCTCGGGTAACTCGGCACGAGTCCAGGTGGACGAGGCCCCGGCCGTGGCGTTGCGAGTCACGTAGAGGTAAGCCGACTCTGGTGCGAACTGCAGCCCGCCGAAGGCCACGCATAGGTCGCTTCCCGAGCAGGTGACGCCAAGTGGTCCGAGGTCGCCTTCGACCTCGGGGAAAGGCACGTGTTGGAACGACTCCCCGGCATCGATGGAGATGCAGACGCCCGGCTCTTCCTCACCCGATTGGTTCCTCGCCCCGGTGGGGTAGAGGATTACCGCTAGGTCGGGTGCGACGTACGCCATACGCGTAGGTGTTGGCGAGATACCGATGCTCGGCTGGGCCAGGCAGAGTGTCGGGTCGTCGCGGTGGCGCTGGAGCAGGTCACCTGGGACGTTGGTCGGTGACCACGCAGGTATCCACAGCGCGCCGGGAGACGGCTCATCGCGGCCGGCGTAGACGGTGCCTCTGATGGCGTAGACCCAGCGCCCGTCGGCGGTCCCCCAGCCAAGCTGCTGATTGCCGGCGAACGACGCGTCGCCGTCGGGCAGGCCGACCGTCGTGGCCTGCCATGAGGATGCTTGCGTGATGTCGCCGGTGGCCGTGAGCAACGCGTCGGCGGCGCCGTCGACGCGCGCGAATAGCCGGTCACCGATGCTGGTGAAGCCCATGAAGTTGGCGGCGCCGGTCACGCCGAGCGGTTCGGTGAAGGTCTCGTCCCCGGTTACCAGGGTGGCCGTTATCGACTTGCCGTCGCTGGCGTAGACGTGCCCGCCCTCGAAGCGCTCCTCGGTCGAGACGACGCAAGTCGACACCGCGCTGCAGTACACGCCGGTGACGCGCTCGCTCGGCCCCACGGGGCCGACCGGTTGGAAGGTCAGTGTGGGCTGGCTGAAGGCCAGCGCCGAGACGGCCAAGGCCAAAACGAACATGGCGGCGATAGCGGCCACCATCGAGCTCCTGGTATTCATGCTCGCCTCCACTGCGCTCGCGCGCTTACTCGATGGCCTCGGCGACCTCGCGCCGGTCGTGGATGAGCAGCAGGTTCTCAGTCGAGAACGCAGCCCCCGCCTCGTCGATCGCCTCTTGCAGGTCCTCGAGGTCGCTGCTCAGGGCGTCCTCGATGAACTCGCGCTCGTAGTCGGTGATGCCGTCGCCCGAGAGACTGACGCCGAAGAACGAGTTCGCGTCGCTGCGCCAGCTGCTCAAGACGCGCTGGAGGTCGAGGTCGCTTACCCTCTCTGCCTCGGCCAGCCACACCTTGGTGTCGACGAGGAACTCGCTGATGTCTGGGCCGACGGGCCCGAAGAACTTCAGGTTGTGCTTTGCGACGAAGGCGTTGAAGATGTTGCCGCCCTCGGCCAGCCGGTCCTCGAGTGGGTCGATAAGTAGACCGACGAACACCTCGGCGTCGTCCTGCTGACCACTCGTGCCCACGCCTTCGAAACCTTCTAGCTCGCCCTCGGCCTCGTCGTAGAGCTCCTTCATGATGTCGTAGCTGTTCTCGTTGACGAACAGCTGGGTGTCGGCGCGCGTCTCGTTGAAGATCACCAGCAACCCGAGCTCCTGGCCCGACAACTCGCGCAGCCGCGGGCGCAGCGCCTCGACCGCTGTGACGTAGGTGTTGTACTGCTTGGTGGACTCCGCGATGATGCCGAGCGCTTGGGTGATGGCGCTAGCAACCTCACCGGGCACCACGCCGGAGACGACGTCGACGCGGGTCAGTAGGTCGGTGACGACCTGCAGCGAGTTGCGCACGGTCTGGCGCTTGGTGTCGCTGTCCCGGGCGAGCTGCGCCAGGATCCCGTAGATGTCGGCCATGACCCGCAGCTGCCGCTCGTCGAGCTGGCCGTCGTCGTTCAGCAGCCCGTTCCACTTCTCGTCGAGCTGCACTGTCATATTGGCCAACCGGATGCGCAGGTTCACCAGGTCGTCGCGGTAGGCGGCGGTCTCGAGGACGCTCAACGCCGAGACCCACTCCTGCTCCTCGTCAATGAACTGGTCGTAGAGGTCGAGCGCCGCCTCGGAGGTGAGGTCGTCGTCGACGTCGGCCAGCACCGGGATGCCGCTGATGCCGGAGAGGACGCTGCGCCACTCGCCCTCCTGGTCGCCCTCGGTCTCCTTGATGAACTCGACGAGCTCGAGCAGCGCGTCGTCGCGCTGTTCGATGTAGTCGCCGACGGCGTCGACGAAGGCGTTGCGCTCCTCACCCTCCTCGACCACCTCCTCGATCTGCTCGACCATCTCCTCGTAGCGTGCCCGGTCGAGCGCCGCGGCGTGGCCAAGCCCTATGCAAATCAGCAGCAAGAGACAACAACGCGCGATCATCTCAGCACCCCTTCCGAAGCCCGTAGAACTTGCGATGGGACGCGTGATGATGCGGGCTGTGCAGCCGTTCGCGCGGATAGTAGCACCGGCGGGATCGTGTTGTAAGTGAGACAGATTGACGATCCTGGTAGGTTGCGTCGGCGATCGGGCCAGTCGGTACTAACTGAACGTTCGGGTCGGCGCTCCCACCAGTACGCTCGCCCCGCTCAGGCGCGACTCCTCGGCCGCGAACGCCATCAGGTGACTGTCGATTGACGCTTCCAGGCCGGTTGGCGGCGCGCCGGCATGCTCGTCCCCGACGCGTTCGAGGAAGTCGATGAGCAACGCTTCGTCGGCTCCGCTATGCCCGGAGCCGACCGTCGGGACCGCGACGGCCTCACGCGTGTCGGCCGCGAAATCGTCGACGATCAACTCGCCGCGCTCCATATGGCCGTGGATCTCGCCATGGCTGCCCATCAGGTGCAACGTGCGCGTGTTCTCCTCGGTGAACGCGCTTACTGTGAGGGACGCGGCCACGCCGCCTTCGAAGTTCAGCGCTACTACCTGGTTGTCGGCGACGTCGTTGTCGCAGCGGTAGACGCAGCGGCCGTAGGGGCCGTCGTTGAGCGCGGCAAGGAGGCTCTCGGCGTTCGGCTCCGGCGTGAGCACATTGTTCGGCCAGCCGTCATGTCCAGCGAAACGCTCCAGGTAGATGCGCAGCGCCGAGTACGGGCACTCGCGTTCCACGGCGCAGCCGCCGGTGCAGCGCTGGGTCGAGCCCGCCGGTGCGTTCTCAAGGCGGAAGTGGCGCAGCCCGCCGTAAGACGCGACACTGGTGCAGGGCCGGCCGACGAGCCAGCGCAGCAGGTCGAGGTCGTGACAGGCCTTGGCCAAGATCATTGGGCTGGCTTGGTCCTCGCGGCGCCAGTTGCCGCGCACGAAGGAGTGCGCGAAGTGCCAATGGCCGACGTTCTCGGTGTGCTGGACGTGGATGAGGTCGCCGATTCGGCCTTGGTCGAGCAGCCTCTTTATGGTCGCGAAGAAGGCCGAGTGCCTGAGCACGTGGGCGACGGTGAGGCTGCCGGTCGACGTGCGCGCGGCGGCTGCCAGTTCGAGCACCCCGGCCAGGGTCGGTGCGATCGGCTTCTCAAGCAGTACCCGGTAACCGAGCGCGAGGGCGGCCTTCGCCGGCTCCACGTGCAGGACGTCGGGCGTGGCGATGATCAGGGCGTCCGCGAGGCGGCCACCCTCCAGCAGGTCCTCCCACGAGGCGAAGGTGTGGCTGGCCGCGATTCCGTGTTGCTCGGCTGCCCCGGCGCGGTGTGCCGGGCGGCTCTCGGCCACCGCAACGACGCGGCCGAGCTCAGGATGCTGTGCGATGTAGCGGCCGTAGACGTCGGCGCCGCGGCTGCCGGCGCCGATGAGCGCGACGGTTACGGGGCGAGGCATGGGGTTAGTTTGCCATGGGTCGATGGCGTCGGTGGCGGGAGCCGCGAAGTATCAGGGGGCGAACTCAGATCGACGTTTCAAAGGCTGCGGGCTTGCGGCAACCCACGGTCTCGAGCGTTGAATCGGGTGCGCCAGGAACAGAACTGTCGACGGTCTTCTCTCTCGTGGCTGCCTTGAACCTCGAAATCGTTGTGCAGGAGCGGTTATCGCTAACCCTGCCATTGAGGCCGCGCGACGAGAATGTTTAGGAAGGGACAGCGATACGCCGGGCAGACATTCTCTAGATCGGCTGCCACTAGCTTCGTGGCTCACTCCGCCTGCGGGATCAGCACTACGAACTGAAAGAGGCTGGTGACCTCGTCGAAAGGTGGCCAGTCGAGGTCTTCCCAGCGCGCGAGGATCATCACCCCGTCGGGTCCTTGAGCCAGGAACCGGTAAGTCGACCTGCTGACTCCGGCTGCGTCCTGGTAGGTAGATTCCACCTTGAGCAGCACGGTTCCATTTACCGATTCGACCGGCGTAACCACCCCGTCGGCGAACCGTTCGGCCGCCACCTCGGCGGCATCGGCATCGGGCACGAACGTCAGCGACATGTCGGGGGTGAGCGGCTCCCCGTCCAGTTCGGCGTAGACGTACCAGATCAGGCCCGAAGACCTCACATGATGGCTGGGCGGGAGCGTGATGGCGAAGCCATGGTTCGGTTCGACGTGGGTGACCCAAGCCGTGGGGACAGGTGATGGTTCGGGGGCTGTGGGTTGCGCGTGAACCGTAGGCGCTAAGAGGAGTACTAGTAGCAATGACAAAGTCATTGTTCGTCCTCGCGACTGCCTACGTCGGGACCGCATCAGGCGTTCAGGTTAGCGCGCTGGCGCGAAATGCAGTGGTCAAGCTTACGGCCGCGAACCGCTAACCCGGAACGTCACCCGCGGCAGTTCGTCCGCGGCGTAGGGAACGCCCATGGGGGCGAAAGGTCGGTCGGCGCGCTGCAGGACGATCGAGCCCTCGATGCGGTCGCTGGTCGCGGAGGTCACGAGTACGAAGCCGTGACTGGCCACGAAGGTGCCGGCCGGCGCGTCCTCGAGGTCTAGGCGGAAGCCGGTGCTGCCTTCGCCGAACCGGTAGATGCCGCGCGGCCACGAGAGCCCTGCCATGTCCTCGCCGTCGCCGCCCAGGTCGACGGTGAGGAGGGCTCGGGCGGGCGAATCCACTCGGTCACTTCCCGAGCCGAACTGAGCCGTGCCGCGTACCTCGAGGACGAACACCGCGCGGCCCGTGGCCGACTCGGTGCCCATCGTCACATAGAGATCGCCTGACATCGTGTGAGCGGTCGAGCTTCCCTGTGACTGGTCACGGCCGAAGAAGTGCATGCCGTCGCCAGGCACGTCGATAGTCATGCCCCCTACGCAGCCAGCGAAGGACTCGGCCGACAGCAGGCC
>DASROV010000534.1:0-2866 GCA_035646755.1 Trueperaceae bacterium
CCGACATCCAGGCCGGGACCCTGCAGGAGGCGCTCACCGAATTCGGGTACGGCGGCGTCACCGTCGAGCGCCTCGAGCCGTCGCTCACCGAGCGTCTCGGCGGCGATGAGGGGCTGCGCCAGGAAGCCGCCGAGACGCTCGGTGAGCGACGGCTCGAGGCGCTCGACGGTGACGCCGCCGTACCCGAATTCGGTGAGCGCCTCCTGCAGGGTCCCGGCCTGGATGTCGGCGATGCCGTGCTCGACGGCCTGGGACGCCGTAAGGGTGATCAGTTCGGACGAGGTGGAGAGGCCGGGTATCTCGATGCTCTCATCGACCATGCCCTCGGCGACCCTGGGGTTGCGACCACGGGCCTCGGCGACGCTCCTGAACTCACCGCGGAGCGCCGAGCTGAACTTCTCGTCGACGGCGGCGATGCCGGTGGGGGTCGCCAGTATGGGCAAAGCGGCGCCGATGCTCGAGCCGGGCAGCATGGCCAGCCGCTCAGCGCTCATGGCGATGAGAGCGCCGGCGCTGAAGGCGTTACGGACCACGGCCATGCTTGGCACGCTGGTCTCGTGGAGGATGATGCCGACGATGTCCTGCATCGCCTCGACCGAGCCACCCGGCGTGTCCAGGTAGAAGACGACCGCTAGTGGCGACTCCTCGTTGGCGCGTTTGATGCGGGTCCGCACGAACGAGGTGGTGGCCGCGGATATCTCCCCCTCGACGGGGATGAGCCAGACCTCGTTGGTCTGAGTCGCAGTTTGGCCCTGGCCTTGAGCGAGGCTCGGCGACGCGGCAAGGACCGCCACAAATGCAAGCACGACGACGCACAGCCGCCGCGCCCGACCGGTAAGTGACTTCACATGTCAACGATACCACGCGCCCAGACCAGTCTCCGACGCGCTAGGCGCTAACCTCCGGCATGCTCGAGATCGTGCTCATCGTGCTTCTGATAGTCGCCAACGGCGTCTTCGCCACGGCCGAGATGGCGCTGGTGTCAGCCAACCCCGGGCGCCTAGACCGTCTCGCCGAGAACGGCAACGTGGGCGCAGCCAGGGCCAGGGAGTTGGCCGACGCGCCCAACCGCTTCCTATCGACGGTCCAGGTCGGCATCACGCTCATCGGCGTGCTCTCCGGAGCCTTCGGCGGAGCCGCCCTTGCCGGACCACTCTCTGAACGCCTGGCCACTGTCGCCTGGCTGGCGCCCTACGCCTACCCGGTGGCGCTCGTGCTCGTGGTCATCGCCATCACCTACTTCTCGCTCGTCTTCGGCGAGCTGGTGCCCAAGCGCCTGGCCTTGGGCGCCCCGGAACGGCTGGCGGCGCGCCTGGCACCGGCGATGACGGTCGTCTCGCGGGTGGCGGGGCCGCTCGTGAAGCTGTTGAGCGCCTCGACGCAGGGCGTGCTGCGCCTTTTCGGGGCAGCGGCGCCGCCCTCTACTGAGGTCGACGAGGAAGACATCCACCTGCTTGTGGAGGAGGGCTTGAAGCAGGGCACCGTCGAGCCGGCCGAGCGCGAAATCATCCAGCGGGCCTTCTGGCTCGGCGAGCGGCGCCTCAACGCGATCCTGACCCCGCGCAACGAGGTCGTTTGGCTCGACATCGAAGCCGGCCTCGAGGGGCTTACCGAGCTTCTCGAACAGCACCCACACAGCCGCTACCTGGTATGTCGGCGAGAGGTCGACGAGGTGATCGGCTTCGTCACGACGCGCGACCTGGTCACGGAGTTGTTGGCCGGCCGCGAGCTCAGGCTCGAGGACCACATTCGGGAGCCGCTGCTCGTCCCCGAGACCTTGCCGACCCTGACGCTGCTGCAGCGGTTCAAGACCAGCGGCGTGCAGTTCGCGGTGGCGCTCGACGAGTACGGCGGCGTCGAAGGCATAGTCACGCTTCACGACCTGCTCGAGGAACTGGTAGGTGACATCAAGAGGCCCGACGAGGACGGCGAGCCCGAGGTGAAGGAGCTGCCCGGCGGGGCTCTCTCGGTCGACGGCCTGTTCGATGTCGACCTCCTAGCCGACCGCTTGGACTCCGACGCGATAATGAAGGTCGCCGCGGGCCAGGGCGGCGCCGGCCCCAACGGCCCCGGCGCGGTGGCGGTTCACACCGTCGGTGGGCTGGTGGCCATGCGGCTCGGCCAGGTCCCACGGCGCGGCGACAGCGTCGAGGTCGGCGGCTACCGCTTCGAGGTCGTGAGCGTCGACGGGCTGCGTGCGTCGCGCGTGCTGGTGACGCCGACCGGGGAGAAGCCGCTGGAGGGCAGGCTAGGCAAAGGACGGCGGAGCGGTTCAGGGCCGTTGCCAGAGGGGCAATTGGAAACGCTCCCAAAACCGGATCGCAACGATGATGATTGACAGACTGGGTGTCTAGCCCCTACTCTTTCAGCACCAACTTGTAAACGTTTACGAACGTGCCTTGACCGCCGCCAGACGGCTGGAGCCTGCCTTGTCGGAAGAGCATGGGAGAACCAGGGGAGCCGGGAGGGCTCCAAGGGTGAGCGCGCCGCGCACCGCGGCGTCACGTGGTGCCAGGCCGACGATCCACGGCGTTGCCGAGGCGGCCGGCGTGTCGATTGGCACCGTGAGCCGCGTGCTCAACGACCGCGCCGGGGTGCGTCCCGCCACCCGCACGAGGGTGAACGCCGCGATCGCGCTGCTCGGCTACGACCCCGACCGCGCTGCCCGCGAGCTGAGCAACCGCAGGCCGGTAACGGTGGGCCTCAGCACCGCCTTCGGCCACCGCCGTCTCATCCCGTTCTTTGTGCTGTTCCTCGAACACCTCATGGACCAACTCGCCACCTCCGGTCTACGCCTCAAGGACGTGCCGACCGGAAGCGACGGCCTGCCGGCGCAAGACGCCGACGCCTACATCCTCCTCGGTGC
>DASROV010000535.1:0-4229 GCA_035646755.1 Trueperaceae bacterium
GGCCGCCACGGCCGTTGTCGAGGACGACGTGCTGGCGCTGCCGCTGCGAGCCAGGGGCGAGGTCGTAGGCGTGCTTCATGCCTACGCCCCGAGTGGAACCGGCTGGAACGACGAGCGCCTCGACCTGGCCGGTGGCCTGGCGGCCCAAGCCGCCGTGGCCATCGAGAACGCGCGGCTCTACGAACGGGCTCGGGAGCAGGCCGCCACCGCAGAGCGCCAGCACCTGGCTCGCGAGCTTCACGATTCGGTAAGTCAGGCGATCTACGCCGTGGTGCTCACCAGCCACGCGGTGAGGAAGCGCCTCGTCGACGACCCGGCGGCCAGCCGGGCGGCGATCGACTCGGTTATCGAGCTAGCCGAGGGAGCCCTTGCCGAGATGCGCGCGCTCATCTTCGAGCTGCGACCCGAGGCACTCGCCGAGGTGGGCCTCGTCGGCGCGCTTGAACGGCAGCTTGACGGCGTCGAGCTGAGGCACGGGCTGGCCACCGAGCGCGACCTTGGCACCGAACCCACGATCCCGTTCTCGGTCAAGCAGGTGCTCCTGCGGGTCGTCCAGGAGGCGCTCCACAACGTCGCCAAGCACGCGCACGCCAGCAACGTCAGGGTGAGCATGCGTCAGGACGACGAGCGACTACTGCTCACGGTGAGCGACGACGGCGTGGGCTTCGACGTCAACGCCAGCTATCCCGGTCACCTCGGCCTGACCTCCATGCACGAGCGCGTGCAAGGGCTTGGCGGCGAACTGAAGATCGAGAGCGAGCATGACGCAGGCACGTCCGTCAGCCTTCGGCTCCCGCTCACTGGCTCCGAAGACCAGCAGGACCCCATAGGCGAACAGCGGGGTCGACTTGGCGGCTCCACGGACGACGCGGAGCCGACGTGAAACGCGAGCAGCAAGTCGGCCTGGCCCTGTTGGCCGTCGGCGCATTGGTGCTGCTCGGCGACCGCGGCCCGGAATCGCTGTTCATGGAGTTCGTGTGGTTGGCCGTGCTCGCCTGGCTCGCGCTCGCGACCTGGCGCCTGTTGGCGCGCCAGCCGCTCGCCGTGCGGCTGGCGGTTCACGGCGTCATCGGGATCGTGGCGGCAAGCTTCCTCGAGCGCTTGGCCGGTCCTACCGTGCTGACGTTCATCGGCCTGGCGTTCTTCGCCGTCTACCGCTCCCGCGCCGCGGGCCGCAGCGCGGCCATGCTCATCCCAGGCTGCATAATGCTCACGCTCGCGGCCACGGCCGGTGTCGACGCCGTGTTCCCACGTTGGGACGAGGGGGTGGTGTTCCTCCTCGGCATGACGGCGACCTTCACGCTCATCTACCTGCTTCCTGGCGACCGCGGCGGCGGCCGCTGGGCGCTGTGGCCCGCGCTGGTATGGGGGTTCATCACCTTGGCCGCCAACGACCCCGGCGGCGGCGCTCGTTGGATCGTGCCGTTGCTGCTCATCGGGGCGGGCGTCGCCGCCCTGGGTTGGTCCCGCCGCAAGCGCGAGTGACCAGCTAGCAGACTCACCGTCTTAACTAAAGCTTAACGACGGAAGTCGCGAAGCACCTCTTCGAGACCTAGTCTCCTTCGGCCAGCGGGCACGTCGGCGGCGAGCCCGTAGAAGAACGTGCCGAGCACCTCCTCGCCAGGACCTTCTCCAGCCAGCGCGGCCGGGTCGTGCCCGAGCAACGACCAGAACTCCTCGTGGCGCCACACGGCGGCCGTTGACCACTTGCTGGCGACTCCGGCCGACCACAGGTGCAGCATGAAGTTCTGCGCCGCACAGGCGACTGCGGCGTAGTCCTCGCGTCTGGTGGTCTCGTCGGCGTCAGCCGCCGATTTCACGCTGAACACGACCACGCCAGGCACGGCTCGCCACTGCTCGAGCTTGGCGGCGACCTTCTCAGGCTTGGCGCCGTCTCTCTCGAGCAGTTCGGCGTTGAGCTCGGCCAGGCGGACGATGCGTTCGTCGTCGAGAAGGTAGAACCGCCACGGCTCCGTGTGCTTGTGGTTCGGCGCCCAGCGCGCCGACTCGAGCGCCTCGCGAACGACCTGATGGTCGGGGATCACGCTGCCGCCGAGACGTGGCTGGGAAACGCTGCGCCTGTCGCGCAGCGTGGTGATAACTTGATTCGGGTTGGACATACCTTGGAAGACTCCTGTGCGCACCGAGCGAACCGGCTGCTCGAGGGCGGCGACCGCTACCTTAACCCAGGCGGAATGTTCCGCCGACTCACGATTTCCAGCATTGCTCACAACTTCCTAATCTGCCAGCCGATATAAGTAGTTAGCACGACTACGTGCAGGCGAGCACTTCTCGTGCTCGAAAATGTGCCGTCGACCTTGACGGCCAGTCACTGGCGATGGGACCCGAAAGCCCATCGAGGAATCGAGGATCACATGTTCTCACGAGTACGCCTACTCCTATCGATCTCGATCGGACTCCTGGTCCTGGCCGCGTGCGGTGCGCCCGTACCGCCTGCAACGGGCTTCGACCTGAGTGTCTCCGTCGTCGGCGACGGCGCAGTCACCTCCGACCCCGCCGGCATCGACACAGCGGCCGGTACCGCCTCCGCCAACTTCGCCGAGGGCGACGTTGTCACGTTGACAGCCGCCCCGACCGGCACCGCGACGTTCGTCAACTGGACGGACGGTCCGTGTGACGCTTCGACCGACCCCGCTTGCGCCGTCGAAATGACTGCCGACACCGCGGTCACGGCCAATTTCACCGAAGCGGCCGAGCCCGGTGAAGACGTAACCTTCACCGTCAACGTCGTCAATGAAGGCGGAGCCGTCGGCACCGTCTCCAGCGACGTCGGTGGCGTAACTGACTGCGCCGACAGCTGCGAGGTAACTGCCGCCGAGAACACCCAGGTCGTGCTAACGGCCACGGCCACTACCGGCGGCTTCGCCGGCTGGACCGGTGGAGACTGCGACGGCCAGAACACCGCGACCTGCACGGTTACCGTGAACGCCGCTGAAGAGGCGATTACCGCCAACTTCAACAACGTCGTCACTACTACCGAGACCGTCGACATCTCGCAGGTGGTCGAGCAGCTCGTCAACGCCAGCAGCGTCGACCCCATCCTGTACCCCGCCGGCCACAACTACACCGATTCGAGCGACCTTGACTTCGGTTACGACCCCACCCACTCGACTCAGCAGTGGATCGGTCTGCGCTTCGACACCGCGCTACCCGCGGGCGCCAACATCCAGTCGGCGGTCATCACCATGACGGCCGATGAGGGCGCCGCCGACGCCGTTACCGTCACGCTCTCCGGCGAAGCGGTAGCTGCGCCCGCTCCGTTCGCCGACGACCCCAACAACACCGGCTCGGCCGACGCCAGCACACGCGCCGGCGCCAACGGCACCACCGCAACCGTCGATTGGGCGATCACCGACCCCTGGGCAGCCGGTGACGCGGTGACCACGCCCGACCTCGCTGCCATCGTTCAAGAGATCGTTGACGTCGCCGGTTGGGGCGGTAGCCTGGTGCTCTTCGCCAGCCCCGACGCCGCCGCCGGCACCGCCACGCGCCCAGTGGTGAACGTGCTCGACACGGGCAGCGGCACCCTCGAGATCACCATCGAATACGTGGCGCCGCCGGCCGCGCCCGCCTCCAACTAGACCTCGTGTCGTCCGACTGTCGGCCGGCCTAGCCGGTTGACCAGCCGAATGCACGAACTGGCGCCTGCTCCTTAAGCGGAGCAGGCGCCATCTAGTTGGTTACAAGTGGTCGGGCTCGTACCCGCACGACCATGCTGAGGCTCCCTGCCGGGCGCGAAAACCGTCTTCGCCCTGCCTGGCTACCCCCACACGGCTTCCCAGCCGAGCAGTTCGTAAAGACGTTCGTTGTGCGGCTTGAAGTACGCTTCTAACCGTGCGCGCTCCTCTGCCGGCATGTCGCGATGGCCGCTCCCGACGTTGTGGGCCCTGAAATCGGCTCGTGACAACGGGCTCAAACCAAGGAACTCCAGCACTTCGTTGGCAACCCGCTCGGGATTGGCGAACAGCTCGTCGGACCTTCTCACCATGAACCGGCTGCGGTCGAGGATCTCGAACCACCGAGCGAGCTGTTCGTGGTAGCGACCCCGCGCCGCGTAGCTGTGGAACGAGTAGGCCCGCCCGGGCGGTTCACCGGCTTCCTGAGCATGGTGGTGTGACTCGAGCCGCGACTCCTCGGCCTCCAAGGCCTCGCCGAACGCGAGCGGCTCGTGACCGTCGCGCACCGAGTGCCGGTAGTGCGACCAAGCC
>DASROV010000536.1:0-3879 GCA_035646755.1 Trueperaceae bacterium
GCGCGGCCAGACCCTCGGGCCATACCCCCTCCTCGAGCAAGGTTAGGCGCAGCGCGGCGAGCACCGCCTCCAGCCGGCCAGGCACGCTCTCCGGCGCGGCGATGCTCTCGGAGCGCTGCCACTCGAGGCCCTCCAGGTCGACTAGGACCAGCCGCACGTCGACCTCGCTCAAGGTCTCTTCGGCGGTAACCAGCTCCACCGTGGGCGGATCGCTCGGCTCCACGACGTCGACGCTTGACAGCAACGCCAGGGCGGCCACCAGCAACAGCGCGGCGACTATCACCTGTGGGGTGAGCAGCGCCTTCAGCAGGCGTGTGCGCGCCGCTGTCGTCATCGGCGCGCCGCCGTCATCGGCGGCCTAGCACAGCTTCCTGTTCGAGCATCTCGGCGACGGCCTGCGCCAGTGCCTGTGGCAGCTCGTCGCTCGTAAGGTCGGCGGCGGAGAACTCCAGCAGGACGCCGCGCCCAGCGGCGCCGCCGAGCACCTGCAGCGGCGAGCCGGCGATGAAGTTGGCCCGGTACGCTCCGAGGCTGAACAGCCTGCCGCTGAGGCCGTCGGCCAACAGCCGGCCCTGCTCGAGCTCCGGCACCAGTCCGAGTAGCAGTTCCCGGCGCAGCCGGTCGGTGGTGGCCTTGGCCGCCCCTTCGGCGTTGTTGCGGATCGCCATGTCGAGGCTGGCGACGTTGGCGGCGTCGGCGAGGTAGTACGCGTTGAAGTCTCCGCTCGGCAGGTCGGCGACGTGCACGGAGATGAACAGGTCGGCGCCGGTGCCGGCTCGCGAGCGCCGTTGCACGTCGAGCGCGTGATCGCTGTCGCGGGTGAGCTCGGCGCCGAGGCCGCGTTGCCTGAGGGCCGCGGCGAGCCGCTCGGCGAAGCCGAGGGCAAGGCTGCTCTCGCTGCCGAACCCGGGCACCACAAGGCCAAGGTCGGCTCCGCCGTGGCCGGGGTCGATGACGACGTCAAGCCCGCTAACCAGCGCGTTCTGGCCGGGCTCGGCGAACGCGACGATGACGCGGGAGCCGCGGCCGTCCGGGATCTGGTAGACCTCATAGCCGACCTCACCGTCGAGCTGTATGCGGACCTCGGTGCCGCCGCCTGTTGACACCGTGGTGGCCAGCACGAAGCGTTCGCCCTCTACTGGGTCGATCCTCACCTCGACGTCGGTGCGCTCGAAGTGAAGCTGCAGCGTGTTGGTCGGCTCGTTGAAGAAGGTGTTGTAGCGCACGGGCGCGCTTAGCGAGACCTCGAGCCGCTCCGGGGTCGCCGAGCGCCGCAAGGCGGTGAGGCGAGCCCTCGGTTGGACGACGAGCACGGTGTTCTGCGACTGCAGGTAGGTGACGCTGGCGCCAAGCGCCTCGGAGACCTGCTTGACGGGCAAGTAGACCTCGCCGTTGGTCAATAGGGCGGCGGGGCCCCCGAGCGAACGACCGTCGAGGCGGATGCCGTCGCCGGCAGCGCCGGCCGCGGCCGGCGAGTCGACGAGGTCGAGCTGCAGCAGCCGGCCACCGGCGTCAAGGACGATGAGCCGTTGTTGCAGGTCGACTGCGAGCGTGGCGCCGAGCGCCGCGGCGAGTGCCGGGGCCGGAGCGTAGCTGGCGCCGCTTACCAGACTCGTGGTGTTGCCGACGATGTCGCGGCCGTTGACTACCAGCGCCGGTTGGCTTAGCGCGGTGGCGCTGACTAGCGCCACCAACGTGGCCATGAGGAGCGCGGGGCGCCTCATGCGCGCTCGGAGCGCAGCATGACTCGTGCGCGCTCCGGGGCCGGCCCGCCTCATGGGCGCTCGGAGCGCGACAGCTCGCGCTCGATCTCGCGTTTGGCGTCCTTCTTGGCCGCGTCCCGGCGCTTGTCGTGGAGCTTCTTGCCCCGGGCGACCGCGATGTCGACCTTGACCCAGCCGTCCTTGAAGTAGAGCTTGAGGGGCACCAGCGTCAGTCCTCTGCGGCTCACGGCCGTCTCGAGCTCGGCGATCTCCTTGCGCTTGAGCAGCAGCCGCCGCGGCCTCGTCGGAGTGTGGTTGTTGTAGCTCGCGTCGAGGTAAGGAGGGATGTTCATCCCCTCGAGGAAGACCTCGCCGCTGCGGACCTGCGCGTACGACTCGGCGATGGACCCGCCACCCTGGCGCAACGACTTGACCTCGCTCCCCGTCAGCTCGATGCCGGCGGAGAAGGTCTCGAGCAGTTCGAACTCGAAGGAGGCGCGACGATTACGTAGCATGCAACGGTAATGATAGCCACCGACGGTGGGCGTCTGACGTGAGCTAACTACTCCAACAGCTCGCCAACGTCGCTCGGGTCGACGTCGATGATGATCTTGGTCTGGGGCAGCCGGTCGGGTAGGGCGTCGATCAGGGTCTCGAGCCGAGGCTCACTTGTCGCTCTCAGCAGCAACTGGTAGGCGTAGCGCCCCTTCACCCGCGCGACCGGCGCGCTCTCCGGCCCGAGCAGCTCGCCCTCTTCGGCACCGGCCAAGCGCAGCGTGTCCGCGGCGCTGGCAGCGGCGTTCGCGGCGGCGCTGCGCTCCCTGGCGCTAAGTTGAACCTTGGCCAGCGTCGCGAACGGCGGGTAGCCGAAGCGCTTGCGCCTCTCCAGCTGGCGGCCGAGCAACACCTCGAGGGCGGCGTCGGGCGGTTGGCTGGCGACCGCCAGTAGCGCCTCGTTGTCGGGGGCGTAGGTCTGCACAAGCACCAGCGGCCGGGGTCCGCCGGCTAGCTCGGCGAGCTGCAACAGCATCCGCACCGCCTCTTGTTCCGCTCGGAAGTCGGCCAATGCAAGGTGCACGTCGAACAGCGCGATCGCCGCCAACGAGAGTTTCGGCAACGGCGCCAGGCGCAGCGCAGCGGTGGTGGCCGCCACGACACCGGGCTCGCCCTCGTAGAGCGGCGTGAGGTCGTCGCGCCGGTCGCTGTCGTAGCGGTAGACCTTCATCTCAGGAAGCAGTTTGCCGAGCTGCGAAGCGACCCATTGGGTGCCGGCGCCGCGCAGGGCGCCGAGCTCTTCCCCCCCGCACTGCGGGCAGATGACCGGCACCGCCTCGTCGTGACCGCACTGATGGCAGCGCAGCCGGTCCTCTTCGCGGTGGTAGCGGAGCGTGAGGTCGCAGTTGGGGCAAGGCGCCAGCCAGCCGCAGACGTAGCAGCCGAAGGCCCCCGAGTAGCCTCGGCGCGCGGCGATGACTATGGCCTGCCTGTCACGCATGGCCACCTGCCTCAGGGTCAGTTGCAGGTCGGGATGCAGCGGCCAGTTGGGGCTGGCGCTGAGGTCGGCGACGTGTACGCGAAGGTTGGGTAGGGGCAGCGAGACGCGCTGGCCGTCGTCCACCGCGGCGACCAGCTCGGGGCTGGCCACGACGTCGGTGAACGTGAGCTTGGCGTCGACGGCCGCGGCCAGGCGCTGCGCCGCCCTCTGCACGGCCAGGCGGGCGCCCGACCGGAGCTTGTACGAGCCGTTCGACGACTCGAGCAACACTATGCGGCCGAGGTTGGGTAGCGGCGCCAGCAGGGCGATGTAGCTGCCGACCAACACCGACGGCGGCTCGCTCGGGAGCTCAGCGAAGAGCGCAACCCTCTGCTCCTCGCTAGCCTCCCCGGTGAGCAGCCGCACCGGCAGGCGGGTGGCGAGCAGGGCCGCCGCCTCGTTGGCCAACGTGTTCTCGGGCGCGATGACGAGCACGCTCCTACCCTCGCTGAGGTCGTCCCTCAGGCGAGGAAGCAGCGCGCTGAGGCGCTGCGCCCGCAGGCCACCAACCACGGCTCCCGAGCCCTCGGGCGCGACGGCGTCGGGCGGCGGTTCGGGCAAGGGCGTGGCCGCGAGTGGCGGTTGAGGTAACGGCTCGGGCCGCGCCTCGACCTCCTCATACCGGACGTAGCCGCGTGTGAT
>DASROV010000537.1:0-2542 GCA_035646755.1 Trueperaceae bacterium
GTATCGACCCCGACCACGAACACGCTGCCCGGCAGCAACTCGGCCTTCTCCTCGAACAGCGGCGAGCGCGTGAGCGCCACCGGTGCGACGCCCCCGAACTGCAGCGCCCGCTTGCGCGCCTCCGGCAGCGCGACCGGCGCCTTGGCCGCGTTGAGCAGCGGTAACTCGAACAGCATCGGCAAACCCACACGTGCGGCGGCGACCGCGGCCAACTCCAGATGGCCTTCGTGGACCGGGTTGAACGAGCCCGAGAGCACGGCGCGCGGGCCGATGCCTTCGCCGGTGACGATCTGACCGTCGGGGCGCACGACGACCATCTCGCGACCGCCGCTCTCGACGGCCTGCAGCAGCTCGCTCGGGCGATAGGTCTGCAGGAGCGCCTCGGTCGGCTCGAGCGGCAGCTCCGGCGCGCCGAAGACGCCGCAAGCGTCGGCGACCGCCCTCAACATCACCAGGCTGACGAGCTCCTCCTCACCGCCTCTGTCGCGGGCGCCCTTCTGGATGGTGAGGGCATACCTGACCGTGCCGAAGCTGTCGCGTACCGCCGTCGCAACGCGGTGGTCGCCCCGCTTGGCGCGGTCGGTGGCGATTGTCGCGGTGCTGCCAAGGCCGAAGAAGGGGTCGGTGGGCGGGTTTACGGCCGCGAACATGTAATCCCGTGCCAAGTCGTAGGCGGCCTCGGCCATCAGCCGCGCTACCCTCCGAGACGTGAACTTCGCCGGCATGAAACCGAGGAGGTGGTTCATGCTCTGTGAGCTGTAGATGTCGATCGCCGCCAGGACCGTGCGGCTCGAGCCACCGACGCCGTGCAGCCAGGTAAGCGCCTGGGAGCCGGCCCCGGCGAAGGCCAGGACAGCCTTGTGCGGGGTGGCGTGGATGCGCGTGACGAGGTCCTCGACCTGGTTCTCGAGCGGCATGTCGCACCATCATGCCACCCTCTCGACGATCGTGGCGATGGCGCGCGCGACGCGGTCAGCCGCCGCCACGGGCTGTGAAGGCGCGACGCAGCCAATCGCCGGCCCGCCTAGTACAGTCTGCGCATGAGTAGCTGCTGCCGCGCCGAGGCGTGTGAGGAGGTCTTCGACGCCAAGGCCGCCCGGTCCGACATGGAAGGGTTCCTCCGCAAGGGCCTCGACGGCCTCGAGCGCAGGATGCTGGCCGCCCTGCCCGGGGCCAGCACGGGCGCCGGCAGCCGGGTGCTCGAGATCGGCGGCGGGGTGGGTGCGCTGCAGGCCACGCTGCTGAAGGAGGGTGCGGGCAGCGGCGAGGTCGTCGAGCTGTTGAGCGTTTACGAGACGTACGCCAACCAGCTCGCCGAGCAGCTAGGCGTCGCTGGGCGCAGCCGTTTCCGCGTCCACGACCTGCTCGACGATCCTGAAGCGATCGAGCCGGCCGACGTGGTCCTGCTCAACCGCGTGGTCTGCTGTTCGGCCGACGGGCTCGAGCTCACCGCCGCAGCAGCCAAGCTGACGCACGGCGCGTTGGCTCTGCTGTTCCCCCGCGCCAACGTGGTAACCCGCTTCCTTGCCGCCTGCGAACGGTTCATGGCGCGCCTGTTCGGCCGCAAGTACCGCATCTACGTGTGGACGCCGGCCCAACTGACGGCCGCCGCGGCCACTGCGGGACTGGTCCCAGTGGCCAACGGCGGCTCGTTCGTGTGGCGGTACTTGGTCTTCGTACATCAGACCTAGACCCCAATCCTGAAAGCAGGCGACCTCGATGCACGGATTATGTGCTACACTGAACCCGTGGCCAACCTTACGCTCACTATCGATGACGACACGCTGCGGCGAGCTCGAATGAAGGCGTTAGAGCTTGACACGTCGGTAAACTCCTTGGTCCGCGAGTATCTCCTTGAGTTCGTAGGCAATGATCGGGTGATGGAAGCGCGCCGCCGCTTCATCGGTTTAGCACGGTCTAGTGAGGCCGGGGGAGCGTCAAGTTCTCGCACTTGGACGCGCGAGGAACTCTACGAGGACCGGAACTAGTGGCCGCGTTCGTAGACACGAACGTGGTCGTGTACGCGTTCGACCGTAGCGACGAGCGCAAGCGTCTCATCGCCTTGGAAATCATGGAGCAGGCAGAGGATCCCATAGTGGTGAGCACTCAGGTACTTAACGAGTTTTACTGGGCAGTAACCAGAAAGCTCGATCCACCGCTGTCGCAAGAGCTGGCCCAAGAGGCCGTCAAGAACCTCGCGGTCGGAAGGGTGGTTCCTTTCGATGCGGACCTTGTTCTCGAGGCGATAGCAATCTCTCGGGTCCACGACATCACTCTGTGGGACGCGGGAATAGTTAGTGCGGCAAGTCGTGCGGGCAGTGACATCCTCCTGACTGAGGATTTGAATGATGGCCAAGTCATCTCTGGCGTGACCATCAGAAATCCATTCGCCAGCTAGCTCGCGCCCTCTCCCAGGCTACGGCAACGTGTAGACCACACGGGCCTCGTTGATGTACCCCACGCTGTCAAGCAGGGCCAAAGTACCGTCGGCCGCGACCGAGAACAGGTCGAGCCCGCCGGAGGTGTCGGCGGCATCGATCTG
>DASROV010000538.1:0-2281 GCA_035646755.1 Trueperaceae bacterium
GGTTGAGGACGACGGTACCGGCGCTCCACCGGGGGACCCAGGCGCCTTGCCCGAAGGCATACCCCAGGAGGTCGACCCGCGCGTGGCCAGCCTGATCATGCAGGCGTTGGAGCGCTACGCCGAAGCCGAGGAGGCGCTGCAGGCCGGCGACCTCGGCGCCTACCAGGAGGCGAACGAGGCGGCCCAGGACCTGCTCGAGTCGGCCGCCGAGCTGGGTGACGGTGGCGGCGCGGAGCGGGCGGGCGACGACGAGGCCGCGCCGGTCACCCCCGCGCCGGCCACCCCTGCACCTGCCAGCCCCGCGCCTGCCAGCCCCGCGCCGTGAGGCGGGCGGGCACCGCAGGTTTGCAGCGTTGTCATGCCGACGCTACTGTCGAGGACGCGAGGTGGAGCAGTTCGGTAGCTCGCCGGGCTCATAACCCGGAGGTCGCAGGTTCAAATCCTGCCCTCGCAACCAAGCGAAACCGCAGGTCAGACCGGGTATCCGTATCAGAAGGGCTCGCCACTTCGGCGGGCCCTTCGTCGTCGATGGTCACAGAATGGTCACAGAATCGGAGCGCGGTCACGGGGATGGCCACGGGGACCGCCATGCCCGTGGCCATGACCTGGGAGAAGAGTCCAGTCGCCCACGCCCAGGCGACCGGCCCGGTTCACAGATGTCGTAGAACTGAGCGGCGTCTTGGGTATCCCTCCGTGTCGCTCCTCATTACATGCTCTGACCTGCAGCTTTGCGGTCTCCACGTTGCGCGTCGCCTTCCGTCGAAGCGGACCATTTCATGCTCGCGTGCGGGCCAAATGCGGGCCACGGGCGGCCCTAACCATCACCGCACCGGCCCGCGCCGAGGCGGAGCTCATCCCCACAGGGCAGCGATCGCTCCACCCCGGCGTCAAGGCGACGACGGGACTCGCGGGCCTGGTTCAGCGCCGTTGGCGTCGGTGTGTCGCCTCTATGTCTGCGGGGTGGCGCGAAGTAGGCAGAGCAGCCGCAGGTGCGCCGGTGTGTCCGGGCCATTAACGACGTCGGCGATCACCTGGACGACGTAGAACTCGCGGAGTCCTCGCACGGTGTCGAGCAGGTAGTCCGGCACCCACCCGACCTCCTCGCCGGAGGTGTTGTCGAGCAGAAGCGCGCACGGGTTCGCCGGATTGCCGACATCGTCGCGCAGCGCGAGAAGGTCCCCGGGCGCAACGCTGCTCAGGTGGGTCCCGTCTGGGTCGGCGTGGCGCACGCCTGATGCCAGGAAGCGGAGTTCGATGCAGCCTGCGTCCGTCAGGACCGGTTCGGGAACGAGGTGGACCGTGTCGGTGGCTCGGCCGCCTCCGCTTCGCGCGAGAATCTCGACCGGGTCGCCGGTATGGAGCCCGAGGCGCTCCAGGTAGGCCGGGTAGTCGGGCCGGCGCGGCGACAAGACCCGGTTCCGGACGAAGGGAAACAGCTCCGGCGCGTCGTAGGTGCGATCCAGCTCCGGGAAGGCCAGGAAGGGTTCAAAGCCGTCGACGTCGGCGGCGGCCGCGTCGTAGCGGAACCGATAGCGGTCCGCGTGGACCTCGAGCCGGCCGACCTGCGCGAAGGCTCGCGTCTGCGGGTGCTGCCACACGACGATGAACGCGCGTCCCGGCGTCGGGGCGGCGCGACGGGTCGTCCCGGGGGTCGGGGTCGTCTGGGCGGTTGTCATGGCAGCGTCTCCAGCAGGCGATCTCGGTTGATGCGGAGGACCTCGATCGCGAACCTACCCGCCCACTGTGACATCCGGTCGGCTGGAACCTCGGCAACGACGTCGGCGATGCGGTCATCGCTGAAAGTAGATAGCCGGTCGCGCAGCATTGACCGCGTCGCGTCCGACGCCCGGTGCATGGCGGCGATTGCTACGTCGACCAGGCCCGGACTTCCATCAAAGGTGCGACTGGTGCCGCGCTCGCACCATGCCATGACCGTGCGGTTCCTGTCGGCCGTCTCGAGGCGCTCCTGCCGTTCGTGGTCGGTCAGCTGGAAGCCGAGGCACGTCCCGAGGTCATAGCACGGCGCGAGGTAGGAGCGCCCCGCGTGCTGTAGCACGCACCAGTTCTCGTGGTGGCGGTCGGTGTTGGCCACCAGCGCGTCGAGGACCAGGTAGCCGGCGAAGGCGTCGGCGGCGTCCGTGAACCCCGGTCCGGCGCCGAGCGGCGGGTGGTACCCGGCGAGGAGGTCCAGGCAGCGGTCCGGGGTGTAGCCGGGGACCTCTCCCTTGGCCTCCAGCGGGTAGTCAGGGTCGGCTCGGGAGAGGAGCTCGTTTCCGTGCGT
>DASROV010000539.1:0-3552 GCA_035646755.1 Trueperaceae bacterium
ATGCTGAGGTACTCGCGGTCCTCGGGAAGCGGCTCGGCCAGCACCAGCTGATCGCCGCGCTCCTCATCGACCTTGACGAGAAGCGGTTCGCGGTCGAGGTGCACCGTCACCGACTCGAGGTCGGCGGCCATTGGTGGGGCCCGCTCGAGGGTAAGTTGTGCGCCGTCCTGAGCCACCACGCGGACCTCGAAGTTGAAGCCGAGCTCGGGAAGGAAGAGCGAGACGGTGCGCACCGACCGACCGGCCGGCGGCTCCTCGGCCAGCGTGAGGGAAGTGCCGTCAAGATTGGTGCCTGGCAACTCGACTTCGCCGGAGGCGTAGACGACCGCCCTCACGTCGTTACAGCCGTTGCGCAGGTCGGCGCAATCGAGCGTGGTGGCGCTGGCCACGGTGATGGTGTTGCCAGCGACGGCCGTGATGTCCGTCTCGGTGGTGCCGTTGAGCTCGCCGTTGCGGATCCCGGCGTAGTCGGTGAAGGCGAGCCCGATGGTGAGCAGCACGGGGAAGAACGTGAAGGTGAGCAGGAAGATAATCGACGGCAGCAGGTAGTACCACGGCATCAACCAGCGAAAGCGCGCCGAGTACCAGCGCAGAATCAACACCAGCACCAGCACGCCGATGGGTATGCCGATGAACGCAGGGGCGGACGACAATACCTGGCGGGCAATGACCACGGTGGCCACTCCGGCAGCCGTAGCCAGACACAGAGCCACGAACAGCAGGCCGAGCGATTTGAACAGGCCACCTACCGTGGTTCTGCTCCTTGGCAGGTTGTCGGCTACGGGTCTCGAGATATCCACTACTGCTTGCCCCTAGGTCAAGGCCAGGAGCGTTGCTGCTCCTGGCCTAAGTTCAGGTTGACGCGTCAGCGTCGACTCCCAGCCCTCAGCGGCCGAGGATCTCGTCGACCGCCTGGTTGAGCAGGGCGGAGACGTCGGAGTTCTCGTCCTCGGTCATGACGTTAAGAGCGTTGGCCATCGGGGCCCACACGGCTCCCATGGCGGGGATGTTCGGCATCGGCTCGGCATTGATGAGGGCCGCACCGAAGCCGGCGATGATCGGGTCGTCACTTACCGTTTCGAGCGCCGACAGCGAGGCGGGGATGCGGCCGGAGAGGCGCGCCAGCGACACCTGCGCGTCGGAGCGCGTGAGCCACTTCGCGAAGTTGGCCGCCTCGACCTTCATGTCGCTGAACTCGTTGACCAGCGCCCCCTGCACACCCATGAAGCCGGAGAACAGCGTGCCGTCGGCCAGCGGCGGAACCGGCACGACGCCGACGTCGAGCCCGGCTTCGTTGTACTGGCTTATCGACCACGGGCCGGTGTAGATCATGGCCAGCGCGCCGTCGACGAACAGCCCGTTGGCGACGTCGAAGGAGGTGCCGCCTGGGATAAGGCCCAGGTCGAAGCGCAGATCCTTGAGCGCTTCAGCGCCGGCGACAGCGCCCTCGTTGGCGAGCCCGACGTCGGTCGGCACCAGCGAGCCGCTGGCGTCACGTCCGAAGACGTAGCCGCCGTAGGTGTGCAGCCAGGCGTAAGAGAAGTAGAAGTTGTTGATCTCATGCATGTAGCCGAAGGTGTCGGCCGTGGTCAGCTCCTGCGCCAGTTCCATGGTGGCCTCGTAGGTGTCGGGCACTTCCGAGACGAGGTCGTTGTTGACCACCAGGGCCGGGCCCTCGACGAACATCGGCAGCCCGTAGAGGCGACCGTTGACGGTGTAGGCCAGCCGCGCCTGGTTGCTGAGGTCTTCGAGGTAGGCGGTGGTGGCGTAACTGGTCATGTCGGAGAGGATGCCGCCGACGGCCAACTCGCCGATCTGATCGTGAGGCACGCCGACGAAGATGTCACCAGCTTCGCCCTGAGGGGCGCTAAGCAGGGCCTGCTGCTTGAGCTCGTTGACATCGAGGCGGACGATGCTCACGTCTACGCCGAAGCCGGCGGTGAACGACGCAGACTGCTCCCGGAGCCAGTCGAGCGATTGATCCTGGAACGTTGTCCAGACCGTTAGGCCCTGGCCGAACGCGACACCCGTGGAGGCGAACGCGATGGTCAAGACGACAAGTAGCTTCTTCAAGAGAGATGCTCCTTTCGGAATCATCCGCAGGCCCGCTATCGTCGCCCCCCGCGCGTCGTCTTAAGCGCCTAGTGGAGGGCGCTATAGGCCCCGGCTTAGTCCAGGCACAGAATACCGCGTCAAGTGGAGCCGCCGCCATGAGCGTTGTCGTTGCGCCGCTCGGCCGGCGCTCTTTTCAACCGCGCCGTGGCCGCGAGCCGCGCTGAGGTGAGGCAGAACGCGGCCGCGTGAGGGAGACCCGCGCGTGGTAGCGGCCGTTGTGGCCGGACCCGATCTCGCCGCTCAGCTCGAGCTCGAGTAGGGCGGCGGTGAGCGTGGCCACCGTGGGCAGGACCGCAATGGACGCGGCCGCACCTTGCTCTTGCGGCTCGCCCTCTGCCAGCAGTTCTTGGAGGAGGTGATCGACGGTGGCCTCGCCGAGCAGCTCGAGGATCGCGCGTGCGCGACCGGGCAGCGTGGCCGGGAGCGCGGCGGCGCTGCCTCGACCGGAGCCAGGAGGCCCGACGTCCGCTCGGCCCACGGCGCCACGCGCCGTGGCCGCCCGCGCGGCCGGGACCACCGTGCTCGCTTCGCCCGTCCCGCCGAGCGCCAAGCTGGCGAGCGCCGGTCCGACTACGGGCACGTTGGTGAAGGCCGTGTCGAGGTCGGCTAGCGAGACCATCAGCTTGGCGCCGTCACGCAGCAGCGCGAGGTTGCCTGCCATGGCGGGCCCGGGGCGCCCAGGCACGACAAGGACTTCGCGCCCCTGAGCGAGGGCATGTGACGAGGTGTTGATGGCACCGGAACGCTCCCCGGCCTCGACGATCACGACCGCGCGCGAGAGACCGCTGATGACGCGGTTGCGTTGGAGGAACTGATGAGGAGCCGGGGCAACGTCCGGCGGCCACTCGCTTAACACAGCGCCCCCGGCCGCCACTATCGCCGCCGCCAGGGACCGGTTGGCGGCCGGATGGAAACGGTGGTGACCGCCGCCGAGCACGGCGACGGTGCCGCCTCCGGCTTCCGGCGCCAGGCGGGCGCCCTCTAGAGCGCCGGCATGAGCCGCGGCGTCGATGCCCAAGGCGAGGCCCGAGACCACCACCGCGCCGAGCTCAGCAAGGCCCCTCCCGAGGTCCTTGGCGAACGTCGTCGAGAAGCGACTGGCGCGGCGAGTGCCGACCACGGCGCACGCCGGAAGGTTCTCGTAAGTGTTGCCGAGCGCGCCCGGCAGCTCACCCTCGACGAACAGCACCGGTGGCGGACCGCTGAGGTTCTCCATGAGCGCCGGTGGGTACCCGCTGTCGTCGAGCGTCAACACCCGCAGGCCGGCGGCCGCGGCCTCGGCCACCGCGCGCTCGGCAGCGGGCAGCGCGCCGGCCACGCGGGTGCGCAGGCCGCGCAGCAGCCTCCACTCGCGCTCGCTCGCCGGCTCCTGCTTGCCGTCGGGGTACAGCAACAGCGACTGCCGTGACCACGACGTGGTAACCAGCCGCTCGAGCC
>DASROV010000540.1:0-8822 GCA_035646755.1 Trueperaceae bacterium
GATGGCCGGCGGCGATAGCGTGTACCAGTAGCCGTACGGCTCCTCTCATCGGAACGCGTATGCCACCGCATTTGGTACTATTCCATGTGGCGAGGCGCGAGAAGCTCACCCAACGACTTCTCAACTTACGCAGGAGGACGATGATGAATAAGGACATCGAGCACTACCTCTCGCTACCCTACAAACTCGAGACTGTGCCGCTCAGCGAAGAAGATGGCGGCGGCTACTACGCTCGCTACACCGAGTTCGGCACCTCCGCCCACGGCGACGGCGCCACGCCCGGCGAAGCAGCCGACAGCGCGCGAGTGGGACTGAGGGCGGCGCTCGAGGTGATGTTAGAAAATCGCGATCCCATACCCGAACCACTCTCCGGCCGCGAATACAGTGGAAAGTTCAACGTGCGGGTCCCCAAGAGTCTCCACAGGGCGCTCATCGAGGAAGCCGAATACGAGGGCATCAGCCTCAACATGCTGATCGTCAACCGCCTCAGTAAGACGATGAGACACTAACTTCACCTGCCAAGAACCGGATGCTGGATCCCTGTTCGTTGCCCAATGCCTCGCTGAGGGTGCGGTGCTCGTGACTGCTGACAAGTTGCTACTGGGTTCTCGGTACGAGACTTTATCCGCACGTTAGGCCTAGTGTTTGCGATGCCATTTCCGGCACTGTGACCGTATCGACTCTGTCACTCCGTCCCGTCTCGACTGAAACCCCTCCCATTTCCGGCTTGCCATGTTAGGTTACATGTAACTTTTGATGGAGGCAGAATATGGCATCGACATCAGGCCCAAAGCCTTCGCGTGTGAAAGTGATGGAGCATCGGGAGCGACTGCGGGCACAGGGTCTGCGTCCTATCCAGATCTGGGTACCCGACGTGCGGGCTTCGTCGTTCAGGTCTGAGGCGCATCGCCAGTCGCTGGCCGTGGCGGCGAGCGGTCATGCGCACGACGATCAGGTGTTCATCGACGCCGTGTCTGAACTGGGTTGATGAATGAGGCGCGGCGACATCTGGACGGTTTCTGGCGGCAAGGATTATGCGGGCAAGTCGCGCCCTGTCGCCATCGTTCAGGACGACAGTTTCGACGCGACGGACTCCATCACCATCTGCGCCTTCACCACGGACCATACCGAGGCTCCGCTGTTCCGGCTGCTGGTCGAGCCGAATGAGCGCAACGGGCTGCGTTCTCCGTCCCGGCTGATGGTGGACAAGATCACCACGGTTCCGAAGTCGAAAGTGGGTTCGCAAGTCGGGCGGCTTGATGACGAAGACGTGTTGCGGCTGAATCAGGCCGTGATGGTGTTCATTGGTCTGGCCGTCTCGCCGAGGGTCAGCCGGAAAGGGGAATAGGCATGCGGAAGCGCGTCAGCATATTCTCTGATGGCCCAAGTAGTGACCACCTGCTACGGATGACCGAGGTGGAACTCGCACACTCCGATCGGAGATGACGGCCAGGGCGCTGTGGAGGTCATCGACGAAGCGGGACATCGGGCCGATCTGCGTGCGCGTATCACTTTGCCCGCTCGTAGGTCCCGATCTGGACATCGCCGCCGATATCGAGGCCGCCGTCATGAGCCGCCCAGAAACACCGACGTTACGTGCGACTGCTGCTCGGTGCTCACGTTCTGACTACTCAGGCGCCCCCACCGCTGACTCGCAAAGTGTCTATAATGTGGTGACTGGTTGACCAGCGGACGGAGGAGCGGCATGCCCATCGCTGAACCCCCCACACCAAAGACCGCCTCGAAGCGACGCAAGACCAACAGCCACCACAGCTACGCCCTGCGCACCTACGACACCGCCGAGAAGCTTCGCCAGCGTCTCGGGCTGGACGCCAAGAGCATGGCCAGCTATCTGGGCATCGACGAGAAGACGTACTACCGGCGCGCCCAAACCCACGAACTCAAAGGCGGCGAAAGCCTCAAGATCGATATGCTCGGCTCTATCCTCGAAGAGGCCACGCGGGTGCTGCGCGGCGAAGACGAGGCCACCCACTGGGTCACGACACCCATCATCAGCCTCGACCACAAGCGACCCATCGACCACCTAACGAGCATCAACGGGTACGAACGTGTCAAGAACACCCTCGCCAAGATCGAGTACGGGATGTACTGAGTGCGGGCTTGGCGCAGCTACGACCACGACGCCGCCTACGCCAGCCAACCCAACTTCGACCCCCTCGATGGCGCGGGCGGCCTCCACGGGCACGCCCGCTGGCACAACCGAGGCCATCCGATCCTCTACGCCGCCGGCAGCCCCAGCCTCGCCCTACTCGAGATCCTCGTTCACATCGACCCGACGCGCTTCCAAGAACAGACCCTCGTTCAACTTGAGTTCGACGATGACAGCGAAAGGGTCACGCACGCGCAGCTCGTACAACTACTACGTGACGCGCCCGATGACGACCCACGGGCCGCCACCCGCGCCTACGGCACGGCCTGGCTCGAAGAAGGGCGAACCCTAGCCCTGATCGTCCCCAGCATCGTCATGCCCTTCGAGGACAACATCATCCTCAACCCCCTGCACCCCAACGCCATGCGCATCCGAATCATCGCTCGGGAGCGACTCACCCTCGACGAGCGCCTCCTCAAACGCCTAGCAGGGACGCATGACGGGTAGGAGGGAGCCGAGACAACTAACCGAAGGCCTATAAGAAGCGCGGCCAAGCAGCGCACGCCCTCCCGGACAAGCTACAGCACGGGCGGCTGCCAACCTTCCGTCGCCATCTCGATGTGACGCGCCACCGCCAACGCTACGTCTTCTCGCCACGGACGGGCGGAACTGGGGTCGCCCATCACGGTTCGACTCGGAATGGGTTGACGATGGTGAGTCCGGCTACGACCTGGCCGTGCTGAAGATCCTCGGTAAGGACTGTGTTGCAGCCTGCAGTCAGGGCGGACGCGACGACGGCGGAATCCCAGTACGACCAACCGTGCTTCGCTCGGAGGTCAAGGGCTAGACCCAGCACCTCGATCGTCACGGTCTGAACGGGGAAACGCAGCCAGGTACGGATGAGGCCCACTGCCAGATCGTGGCTAATCGGGTCCTTCCTGGTGGCCCTGGTGCTTTGAACGTAGAACTCCTGTAGTACCTGGACCGAAACAACGTTCTCGCTGCTCTCGAGGATCTCGCGCGCTACATCGCGCTTCCATCGTTCGTCACTAGCAGTACTGAGCGAGTAGAGAAGTACGTTCGTATCGAGTAGACGGCCCATCAGCCGCGATCGTGAAGTGCCTCACGTGACAGCCTGTTGCTGCCTGAGAAACTCTCGATTCGCTCACGCAGATCGTGCTCCTCTGTTCTCAGTCTTTCGAAGGCGTCTTCTTCGCCGCTCAACCCTGCCAGGTACTCACTGACGAGTCTTGAAACAGAAGTGTCGAGCTCCGCGGCCCTTATCCTTGCCCGCCGATATACCTCGTCACTCACAGATACTGTGATATTGCGCATGCATCACAATATCACGGCCTCGAAGCGCAACATCGCGAAGCATACGGATGGTCATCGCTAAGGTACGGCGAAACTCCCTATGACACGCTCCAACACCCGCAGGACCACATGGGCGCTGTCGACGTCCAGCCACTCGCTCGGCTGGTGTATGCCGCCGCCGACGGGCCCGAACAGCACGGTGGGGATGCCGGCCTCCGCGACAAGAGCGGCATCGGTCCAGTACGGCGCGCCGAGCAGTTCGGGCGCGTCGCCGCGTTCGGCGGCGACCGCAGCGCAAAGAAACCGCACGATCTCGCTGTCCGCCGCAGCCTCGAACGGTTCGCGCGCTATCTGGGCACGCATCTTAGCCTTGACCGTGGGGTCTTCGCGCGCCAGCTCGTCGAGCAGCGCCTGTAGCTCGGCTTGCGCCGCGGCCGCGGTCTCGCCCGGCAGGGTGCGGCGCTCGAGGGTAACGCCCGCGCTTCTCGGGGTCGTGAACAACTCATGCCCGCCCGCCGCTAGGACCGGTTGCAGGGAGCCGTGCGCCAGCAGAGGGTGAGGTGAGCGTTGTTGCAAAGCGCGGTCCTGCCGCTCTACAGAGCCGAGCAGGCGACTGAGATGGCTGAGTGCGTTCACGCCTTTCTCTGGTTGCGAAGTATGCGACGCCTTGCCTTCGAACTCGACTTCGAACAGCGCGAAGCCGCGGTGGGCAACGTGCAGGTCGAGGTCGCTTGGTTCGGTGACGATAGCTGCGTCGATCCTGGTGGCAGCGGTGACCACGGCCAGCGCCTCTTGCGTACCCACGCTGCCGTGCTCTTCGTCGGCCACGGCCGTGAGGATGACGTCACCCGACAGCCCCAGACTGCTCGCGTGCGCCACTGCCAACATGCACGCCGCCAGGCTGGCCTTCATGTCCATGACGCCGCGGCCGTACATGCGGCCGTCGCGAATCTCGGGTTCGAACGGCGTCGCCATGTCGATCACCCCGACGGTATCGAGGTGCGCATTGAGCAGCAGGTTGCGGCCGCCCCCGCTCCCCGGCGCGGTAACGACCACGCTTGGGCGGCCGGGCGTTGACTCCAGCCAGTCGACCTTCAGGCCATGCGCCACTGCCCAGTCGGCGACGAAGCGCGCGATCTCGGTCTCGCCGGGGTGAGCGGGGTCGAGCGCAGGGTTGACCGAGTCGATGCGTACGAGGTTTTGGATGAGGGTGTTCAAGTCCGCAGACGGCGTCAACCTATTCTTCGGTGCGATCACAAGGGACACGATAGTACGGTCCCTCTGTCAACGCCAGTACAATCCCTTCAATGAAAAGGGTACAAATCCTCTACCCAATACGGTACAATCCCTTCAGTCTGTAAGTGGCGCATCAGAAAAGGTCCTATTTGGAAGGGGTCACTCCAGATGAACGCTGAAATGGAACCAAACGGGCGTTTCAAGCCTCGCACCATCGAGGCCCTAGTATCCAGGCGCCTGCGAACCCATGGCGCGGTACTCATAGAAGGTCCGAAAGCAGCTGGCAAGACGACCACGGCAAGGAAGTTCGCGGCGTCGGAGGCGCAGCTTGATCAAGATGACGCCCTGCTCCAAGCTGCGAGAGTCGATCCGCGTTTGGTGCTACTGGGAGCGACCCCGCGACTTCTAGACGAATACCAACTGGCGCCTGGCCTTTGGAATGCGGTCAGGGGGCGTATTGATGACGAAGGGAAGAAGGGCTTGTTCATCCTCACAGGTTCTTCGAGCCATGAGGAGAGTCTGGAAAGACATACCGGCGCGCGCAGGATTGCAACCGTTGCGATGCGAACGATGTCCTTCTTCGAGCGTGATCTTTCCAGCGGTAAGGCCTCGCTAGCAGACTTGCTTGCTGGCAACGAGCCGCAAGGCGACAACCCCGGAATGAGTGTGACGGAAGCAATAGTAGCTCTCTGCGTAGGAGGCTGGCCGGACAACTTGGACTTAGATCTGGTCGATGCGTTGGACGCTAACGTCGCCTACTTGAACTTGATCGTGAACGTGGATGTACGGCAGCTCGACGGGGTCAGGCGCGACCCAGACGGCGTCAAGCGTCTAATAGCCGGCTATGCCCGCAATACTGCCACCGACGCTTCGCTGCGAAGCATCGCGACGACCGGTGGAGGTATGGCAGAAGCGACGCTGCACGACTATCTGCGAACGCTAAGTCGCCTGTTCCTCATTGAAGACCAGGAGGCGTGGGCGCCGCGCCTAAGGTCAAGGGCCAGGCTCGCTCAGACGCCTAAACGTCACCTCGCCGATACATCGCTTGCCGTGGCCGCGCTGGGGGCTACTTCAGAGCGTCTACTCGGCCCAGAGATCAAGCTAGCCGGCTTCCTTTTCGAGTCCCAAGTTGTGCACGACCTTCGTGTGTACGCCGACAACAGTCGTGCCCAGGTTCGCTTTTACAGAGACAACAAGGGTTTAGAAGTAGACGCCATCGTCGAGGCACCCGACGGCAGCTGGGCGGCGTTCGAAGTCAAACTTGGTCAATCGCTGGTCGATACCGGAGCTACCAGCCTGTTGAAGCTAAAAGAGAAAGTCGAGCCGAGAGTCCGCGATCTGTGTCGGGCGCTCGTCGTAGTAACGCCCAACGCTCCCACCTATGTGCGCCCGGACGGCGTGATTGTCACGTCGTTGGCATCTCTTGGGCCATAATCAGTGTGGCTTTGACCGGCGGCCTCGGTAATGTGTCGCCCTCGGCGCCGAGCCTGGCGGACGGACCAAATGGTCCGCGACGCTTTGATAGCTAGATGCCTCTGATCTTTAGCGTTAATGGGTGAAGTCTCGGGTGTACCTGTTAGTACGATCCCTCTGTCAAATATTGTCCAATCTCTTCAACGTCAACGGAGCTAGTACCTTTGCTCATCGCCGCTTTGGTCCAGTGAACCGAGAACCGAACGGACTCTAGGCACTAGGGCGTTGCTGCTTTTAAGTTCCCGAGTATCGTGAAGTAGTTCGACACCATCTCGGAGATTTGGCATGCAAGGGTCGTCAGTTGGGTCACTTGAGTGTCGGCCGGTACTGCACGCCCGGTATCCCTTCGAAGTCTGCGTCCTGTGTCCAGAGGATAGCCTCGTGGGCTCGCGCCGTGGCCAGAATGACGCTGTCGGCAAGCGGCAGTCGGAACTCGCTCCCCAGTTTGGCCGCCCGGAGCGCCAGGCTCGCGTCGAGATCAATCACTTTGCCCTGCTGCATGACAGTAGATGCGGTGAGGGCCTGAGACTCGCCGTGTTCGCGGAGCACCCACTTGAAGACCTCAAGCAGACTGGTACTTGCCACGATTAGGCGGTCGGGTTCTTCGATAGCGGGCGCGAAGACGTCGGCGGCCCAGTCGAGATCCGCGTCCCGGATATCCTGACCCCCTTCGACGGGATAGTGATAACTCTCCTCGGGGTCGTGGTCGGCGTACCAGACCTGGGCGAAATGCTCGTCGGCACGGGCGCGCTCGCTGCCGTCCCAACTCTCCACGCAAACTGGGCACCAGTGGCCGGCCCCGAGGACCGTGTAGGGTCGAGCGGTGAACTCGTGGCCGCGTGCACAGACCCAATTCAAGCGTGCGTAGGCGTCGCCGTCCCACTCGTCCTCCAGGCACCGGCCCCCGCGGAACGCGGCCGTTTCGGTTAGGTCAGACAGCGCGAGCAGAGGCTTCGTCTCGTCGTAGCCGTGGTCTAGCCGCCGCCACGGTGCGTCCGGCCGTAGGTCGGGCATCGCTACGCCCCAGCCGGTGATCGCCTCGAACTCCTCGAAACCGCCGAAGAAGGCGGTTATCCGCGCCTCGTTGCGCTGCTGGTACCAGTGAAGCGGGCTGTTCCGGTGCCCTTGGGCGAGATCGGCCAACATAGCGTGAGCGCGTCCTTCCGCCAGGCGTCGCACGGCAGGCAGGCGGCCTGCGAGGAATCCAAGCAGGCGCATGTGCAAGGGCATGCTGTCGGCGATCGCTCGCTGATGAGTCTCCAAGGTGTCCCGTTGATAGTTAAGGTAGTCGTTGGTGACGCCGCTGTCCTCGTAATACTGCATGTGGAAGTTGCGTAGGGCGTACCAGTTCCTTTCGGCGCAAGCCTCCCAGCGCACTCCGAGGTTCTGGTAGTTGTCCACCATGTACTGATAGGCGGTGGTGCGCATCGCCGGTCCGCCGCCCATGTTGTAAGCGCGTCGCCAGAAATCGGACTCGGCCGGCAGGTCCAAGGCGTTCACCAGGCCGTGGCCGGCGTCGCGAGCGGTGATGTTCTCCATGCGCGCATCGAGTGGCATGTGGAACGAGATCGGGTCCAGCAGGTCGAACAACGCCCTGAAATCGGTAGGCATGATGAACGTCATCCGCAGCGACGCCCACAGCCTTAGGTCCGACTCGAGCACCAACCGCTCGCCCGCGATCTTGGTGAGGGCGTAGTAGTCGAACACCGACGGCTTCATCGGGTCGCCGACCCGGCCCATGTGCATGCCAACAGGTCGATTACCAGTTTGGGCGACTGAGCCCGTGTGAAGGTAGCGGATACGGTCGCGCCCATCAGGCTCCGCCGCTATGGCCGCGAGGATCAGGGCGACGGCATCGTGGTTGACGGCTCGTGCGATCTCGGGTCGATAGTCCGCCTGGGGCGAGATGTACGCCATGGCGTTGAGCACCGCGTCGGCCCCCTTGATGGTCGCTGCGGTGGCTTCAGGGTCAGTGGCGTCGCCCCACACGATTCGCAGGCCGTCGCGCTCGGTTGCGACTGCCCCGGAAGCGCCTGCGCCCGACGTCTCCGACATGCCGGCCGCCGTCTCGTAGCGGCGGAACTTCCCAGCGCGCCGTTCGACCGGCAGCACGAGGATGCTGATGTCGAACTCAGCTCGCCGGCGCCACAACTCCTTGAACGCTTCGAAGCCCATCGTGCCGGAAGCACCGAATAGGGCGACTCGTCGTTTGCTCACGCCTCATCCCATGACTCGCCGCGGCCGGGCATCTCGTTACGTTAACGCAAGCAGACGATGCCATTTCGGTCAGTCGGCGGTACGGTCGAGATCGAAAGATCAACCGCTAAGATCCCGGAGAGAGATCGCCGTTGCGCCGAACGTGAGGAGAGCTTTAGGCTTCATCTTGCAGGCGCCCTTGGAGACGCTCGTAAGGCTGCTGGACTGACTCAGGCCCAGGTCAGTGAGGCTTCTGGTCTCAAGCGGAGTGTCGTTTCACGACTGGAGAACGCACATCACAATCCCACGTTGAACTCAGTCGTCAGATAGATACCTCAACGCCTTCGGTGCCGATCTGGACTTGAGCGTTGTGGTGGGCGACAACGCCTATTCGGCAACTGAGTTCACGAAGCGAGCCGTCGTGTTTCCCCAGGAAGTCGTCGATGCGGCTGCGGCACGGGGAATCGGCCTGCGGGAGTACGTTATGTCATGC
>DASROV010000541.1:0-4362 GCA_035646755.1 Trueperaceae bacterium
CACCGGTTTACTCGACGGCGACGACCTCTCCGCGGCCTACGCCAGCGGCGACGTGTTCGCGTTCCCGTCCGATTCCGAGACACTCGGCTTCGCGGCCATCGAGGCCATGGCCGCCGGCGTGCCGGTGGTCGCGGCGCGAGCAGGCGGTATCCCGCACATCGTCGAAGACGAACGGACCGGCCTGCTGGTGGAACCCGGCGACGCCGCTGCGCTCGCGGCCGGGATCGAGCGGGTGCTTGGCGACCCGGACCTGGCGGCGCGGCTGGCCGTTAACGGTCGCAGCGAGGCCGAGCGGTGGTCGTGGCGGGCGTCGACGCAGGCGCTCGTCGACCGCTACCGTGACGCGATCCGCGTCAAGGCGTTGAGCGGCGCCGCGCTGGCCAAGGGGCGACGCCGTCCGGAAGCCGCCGCCGCTTGACCGGACGCCGACTCCCGGCATGAACGAGGACGTGCGGCGGCTGGCGCTGGCCGTCTATTTGCCGAGCGTCATCTTCTCGTTCGCCGACGGGCTCCTGATCCCGACGCTGCCGCTGTTCGCGGCGTCGTTCGAGGTCTCCCTGTGGGTGGTGGGCGTGGCGTTGGCCGGCGAGGCGATCGGCATGCTCCTGGCCGATGCGCCCGTCGGCTGGCTGCTGCGGAAGATGCCTCAGAAGAGCGCGATGCTGCTCGGCGGCGGTCTTACCGCGCTCGCCGCGCTGGCCACGGCCGCGGCGCCGAACCTCGCGCTCATCATCGTGCTGCGCGTGCTCTCCGGCATGGGCTTAGCTCTCTTCGGCATCGCCCGCCACGCCTACCTTGCGCAGGCCACCCGCGGCGGTCGGCGTGGGCGGACCATCGCGATCTACGGCGGTGTCAACCGCCTCGGCGTGTTCGTCGGGCCGGCCGTAGGCGGAGCGGTAGCCATGCTGCTCGGCCTGCGCGCACCGTTCGTCCTCTACGCCGTGCTCGCCGTCTGCGCGTTGTTGCTTGTCATGCGCTTCCTGCCGCGAGAGGTGGCGAGCGGCCGGCAGCTCGGCCGCCTGCGCGCCAGGCGCGCCTTGCGGGTCGCCGGTCCTGTGCTCGTCAACGCCGGCCTCGGACAGGTGCTCGGCCAGACCGCGCGGGCGGGCCGCAAGGTGCTAATCCCGCTGTTCGCCAGCCAGGTGCTCGGCCTTGGGGCGTTGGACGTCGGCCTCATCGTCAGCCTCTCGGGGCTTGTCGACATGGCGATGTTCTATCCCGCCGGTCTACTCATGGACACGCGGGGTCGCAAGCACGCCATCGTGCCGTGCTTCGTGATCATGGCGCTCGGCATGCTGGTGGTGCCGTTCACCACCGGCTTCGCCTCGCTGCTCGGCGCCGCGCTGTTGATCGGCCTCGGCAACGGCCTCGGCTCGGGCACGATGATGACCCTGGGCGCCGACCTCGCACCGGACGCCGCCACCGGCGAGTTCCTCGGCCTGTGGCGGATGATCGGCGATGCCGGCATGGTAAGCGGCCCGCTACTCGTCGGCGCGGTCGCGCAGTTCACGACGTTGGGGATCTCGGCTGGCGCCGTGGCGCTGGTCTCGGCCGCCGCCGCAGGCTGGTTCGCCTTCCGCGTGCCTGAGACCCTGAGGCGTTGAGGGCGGCCGAGCGCGCTCAGCTAAGTCGGTAGTCGGTAATCGGACGCGCAACCTTGAAGACGCACGTCGGCGAGCGTCGCCGCGCAGTTATCATGACGCCGAGCATCGACCCGACGCGAACCCGAACGGACAAGCGGTCGCGTGCGGCGCCGGCAGCCAACACGGCGACGGCGTTTTCGGAGCACGCCAGTTCGGAGCACGCGATTTCGGAGCACGCGATTTCGGAGCACACCATGGAGGAACGCAAAGTGAGCGATGGGCGAGCGACGGAGCACTTCTTCCACTCGCACCCGCAACCGAGCTTCCTCTACGACCCGCGCACGCTCGAGTTCCTGGCGGTCAATCCGGCCGCAACCGTGGTTTTCGGCCTCTCGCCCGAGGGCGTCGCGGCGATGGGCGTGCTCGAGCTGCACCCGGCGCATGCGCGTAGCGGGCTGCGGCAGCAGTACGGCAGCGCCACCACGCCGCACCTCATCACCGGTTCGAGTTGGCCGCACGGTCTTGGCGGTCCGGGCGACGGAGCGGTCGCGATGCGGGGTCCGCTCGGCGAGTTCGACGCGGCCATAAGCGTCTTCGAGCTCACCTACGCGGGCCGGTCGGCTCGCCTGGCCATCGTCGCCGACCTGTCGGCTCACCTCAGGGGTAAGGCCGATACCGACGAGCGCCTGGCCCTCGCGCAACGCGCCGAGTACCTCGCCTACAACGACCCGGTAACCGACCTACCCAACCGCCAGCGGTTCGAGTCGCTGCTGCTCGACACCATGGCCGACGCCAGCGCCTCGGGCACCAGGGTCGCGGTGCTCTACCTCGAACTGCACGGTTTCAGGCTCATCCACGACGCGATAAGTCAGGAGGCCGCCGACGACATGCTGCGCCTCGCGGCCCGGCGGCTGAAGACCGTGTCGCACGGCTCCACGGTGGCGCGCTTCGGCAGCGACGAGTTCGCCATCCTCACCAGGCCACTCCACGCGGCGATCGAGGCGACCGACATCGCCCAGAGGGTCGTCGGGGTACTGGTCGAGCCGTTGACGCTCGAGGGTCGGTCGGTGACGTTCCGGCCGCGCGTTGGCGTCGCGGTGTTCCCCGACCACGCCACCAAGCCGGGCGACCTCATGAAAGCGGCCTCGCAGGCAAAGTATCGGGCCAAGGCGTCGCGAGGACCGGCGTTCGCGGTGTTCCGACCCGCCATGCAGGTGCGCGCCACCGAGCGCCTGGCGCTTGAGGGCGAGCTACGCCTGGCGCTTGGCGCCGGCCAACTGGTCATCTACTACCAACCGCGGCTCGACCTGCGCGACGCCAGCCTGGCCGGGGTCGAAGCGCTCGTCAGGTGGCGGCACCCGGAGCGAGGCCTGCTCAGCCCCGATTCGTTCGTGCCACTGGCCGAGGAGACCGGACTCATCGGCGCGCTCGGCCAGGAGGTGCTCGAACGCGCGCTCGAGCAGCTGCGCCTGTGGCAGGAGAGCGGCTTCATGGTGCCGCGTGTCGCCGTCAACCTCTCCCCGCTTGAGCTCCGCGGCGGCGGGCTCGTCGATCGCGTGAGGAGCGCGTTGAACCGCGCCCGGCTACCGGCCTCGCGCCTGGAGCTGGAGGTTACCGAGACGGCCGCGCTGGTCGATCGCAACCGCGGCTCGGAGCTGCTCGCGGAGTTGCGGGCGCGCGGGGTGACGATCACGCTCGACGACTTCGGCACCGGCTACGCCACCCTTGCTCATCTGCGGCAACTGCCCATCGACGCGATAAAGCTCGACAGGGCCTTCCTCGACAAGGACGCCAAGCTGACCGCCGGCGGCGCGACCCGCGACCTTGCCGACTCCGCCATCCTCACCGCCGTCGCCGCCCTGGGGCGCGCGATCGGCGTGGCCGTTACCGCGGAGGGCGTTGAAACTGAAGTTCACCTCGCCGACATCTCCGAGGCGGGCTGCGACTTCGTCCAGGGCTACCTCATCAGCCGCCCGGTAGGCCCGGCCTCGGTACAAGACGCGGTGCGCACAGGCTCCCAAACGCTCGAGAGGCTGGCGCTCGCGCACGCCAAGGTGGGTGCCGGGAACGGCCACACGGCGCGCTCGTGAGAACAGCAATGGTCGGATTTGGACGCTCCGCAGCGAGAACTCACGCCCCCCAGGTCTCTCGTAAGACCCTCAGCCAGTTGCCGTTGGCGATCTTGCGCAGGTCGAGGTCGCTGTAGCCGGCCGCTGCCAGCGCCGCGACGAGGTTCTGCAGCTTGCTGGCGTCGCTCAGTTCGTTCGGCATCGTCGCGCCGTCGAAGTCCGAACCGAGGGCCACGCCGTCGAGGCCGAGAGCGTCGACGAGGTGATCGACGTGCTCGACCATCACCGCCAGCGGTAGGTCCTTGTCCCGCGAGCCGTCGCGCGCGAGGAACGAGACGTTGAAGTTGAGGCCAACGACGCCGCCTGTGCGCTTTATCGCCGCCAGCTGCTCGTCGGTGAGGTTGCGTGATGAGGCACACAGCGCGTGGGCGTTCGAGTGGGTGGCCACCAGCGGTGCGCTGCTGAGCTCGGCCACGTCCCAGAAGCCGCGCTCGCTGAGATGCGAGAGGTCGATCATGATCTTGAGTTCGTTGCAACGCCGTACCAGCCGTACCCCGTGCGAGGTGAGCCCCGGGGCTACGTCGGGTGACGACGGGTACGCGAACGGCACGCCGTGGCCGAACAGGTTCGAGCGGCTCCAGACGATGCCAAGCGACCTGAGCCCGGCCGCGTGATAGACGTCAAGAGCGGCGAGGTCGGCGTCGATGGCC
>DASROV010000542.1:0-3231 GCA_035646755.1 Trueperaceae bacterium
GATCCAAGAAGGAGTGGCTCGCGAACGAGTACGCCGAGGCCACCGGCAAGCATCCCGAGCGCGACGCGGCGTTCGAGACGCTGTCGCAGATCCCGGTCGGACCGCTCTACACGCCTGAGGACCTAGAAGGCTTCGACGTCGAAGAGAAACTCGGCTATCCGGGCGAGTTCCCGTACACCAGGGGCGTGCAGCCGACGATGTACCGCGGCCGGTTGTGGACCATGCGGATGTTCGCGGGCTTCGGCACTGCCGAACAGACGAACAAGCGCTTCCACCAGCTCCTGGCAGCAGGGCAGACCGGTCTGTCTACAGCGTTCGACCTGCCTACACTAATGGGCTACGACAGCGACCATCCGATGGCGCTCGGAGAGGTCGGCAAGTGCGGGGTCGCGGTCGCCAGCCTGGCCGACATGGAGGTGCTTTTCGACGGCATCGACCCCGAGCAGATAACTACCTCGATGACCATCAACAGCCCGGCCAACGCGATCTGGGCGATGTACCTGGCCATGGCCGAGCGCAAGGGTGCCGACCTCGCCAAGGTGGGTGGGACCCTGCAGAACGACATCCTCAAGGAGTTCATCGCCCAGAAGGAGTACATCTTCCCGCCCGCGCCGAGTGTCGAGCTGGTGATCGACACCTTCGAGTGGGGCCCGCAACACGCGCCGCGCTTCAACTTCATCTCGGTCTCCGGCTACCACATCAGAGAGGCAGGCTCGAACGCCGTTCAGGAGTTGGCGTTCACCCTCGCCGACGGCCTGCACTACGTGCGCAAGGCCATCGAACGGGGCCTCGACGTCGACGAGTTCGCGCCCCGCGTCAGCTTCTTCTTCAACGTCCACAACGACTTCTTCGAGGAGATCGCGAAGTTCAGGGCCGCCCGGCGCATCTGGGCTCACCAGATGCGCGATGTCTTCGGCGCCAAGAACCCGCGGTCGTGGATGCTGAGAACGCATGCCCAGACGGCCGGGGTCTCCCTAACTGCCCAGCAGCCGTTGGTGAACGTCGCCAGGGTCGCCGTCCAGGCGCTCGCCGGGGTGCTGGGCGGCACCAACAGCCTGCACACCGACTCGTACGACGAGGCGTTGGCGCTGCCCACCGAGGAGGCGGCCACGCTGGCCCTGCGCACGCAGCAGGTGATCGCCTACGAGAGCGGCGTTACCAACACCATCGACCCGTTGGCCGGCTCGTACTTCCTCGAAACCCTCACCGACGAGATGGAACGAAGGGCGCTCGCCTACTTCGAGCAGATCGACGCCATCGGCGGTGTCGAGAAGGCCATCGACGAGGGTTTCTTCGCCCGTGAGATAGGTGACGCCAGCTGGCTTCAACAGCGCGAGATCGACGACAAGCGGCGCCTCGTCGTGGGCGTCAACGCCTTCGAGCAGGAGCATCCAAAGGTGCCGATCCAACTCGTCGATCCCGAGGTCGTCGAGGTCCAGACGACGCGACTTGGGCGCGTGAGAAGCGAGCGCGATGCAACCAAGGCCGCCGCTGCCCTCGACGAACTGAGGGCGGCCGCCAAGGCCGGGCGCAACACCATGCCCGCCTTCATGAGTTGCGCCCACGCCTTCTGCACGCTCGGCGAGCAGATGGACGTCTTGCGCGAGGTCCACGGCGTCTACCAGGAGCCGGTGCTCATTTAATGAAGGTCGCTAGATGAGAGCCGCTGCCGACCAGCCTCGGGTGGCCGCCAACATCCGGGTGCTCATCGCCAAGCCGGGGCTCGACGGCCACGACCGTGGCGCCAAGGTCATAGCCCGCGCGCTCAGAGACGCCGGCATGGAGGTCATCTACACCGGGTTGCGGCAGACCGCGCCGATGATAATCGCCGCCGCGCTACAGGAGGACGTCGACGCGATCGGGCTCTCGGTGTTGTCAGGAGCCCACATGCACTACTTCGAGGAGATCATGGCCGGCCTCGAGGCGAAAGGCGCAGGCGACGTGCTGGTCTTCGGTGGCGGGATCGTCCCCGACCAGGACCGGCCCAGGCTCGAGGCGCTTGGCGTGGGCGCGATCTTCACACCAGGTGCCAACACCGCCGACGTCGTCGCGTACCTGCGCTCCGAGGTCGCCAAGCGGCGCGCGGCTGCCGGTTGAGCCGCCGCGCCGGCCCTAAAGCTGCGACCTCATCACGCTAGTCAGCGGGCGCGCTCATGAGCCGAAGGGCGAGTTAACTGAGCGCCACGTGTGAAACCTCATGACAATCTCACAAAGCGTCTGTTAGCGTTTGGAGTCGCAGCCGCGGCAACCCAGTAGGAGATCTTCGAAGCGGAGATCTTCCAGTAGGAGATATTGGAACCTTGCCGAAGCTCAGGTATGCCGTCATCCTCGTCATCGCCCTAGCGGCGCTCGTACCCCACAGCACGGCAGAGTCCTACGCGCTACGCACCGTCGTGGAGGGTGATTCCCTCGGCCTCATCGCCGAGCGCTACGGCGTGCGTGTGGCCGACCTAATGGCTGTCAACGGCCTTGAGAGCAACGTCATCCATCCCGGTCAAGTGTTGCGCGTGCCCTACGTCGATCCCATCGGCGGTCCCGCCAACGCCGAGGCGAAAGCGCCTCCCGGCTTCCGCTGGCATACCCTGCAGTCGGGCGAGACCTTAAGCAGCGTGGCCGAGAGCCACGGTGTGAGCCTCACCGCCATGGTCGGCGCCAACCCCGACATCTCCTCGCTCGACCGCCTGCCGCTCGGCTTCGACCTTCTGGTTCCTCCCTCGCAAGGGCTCGTCATCACGCTCCAGAGCGGCGACTCGGTGCTCGACCTGATGGAGCGTTACGACATCGGGGCTCCTGAATTGGCCCGGGCCAACGGGTTGGTGTCGCCCTTCGACGTCGCGCCCGGCATGCTGCTGTTCCTGCCCGCTGTCGTACCAACTGATGCGCTCGCGCGGCTGCAAAAAGTGCGCGAAGAGGAGAACCGCTACGTGTGGCCGATTCAGGGCCGGCTCACCTCGTACTACGGCCCTCGCAACCTCGGCATGGGCACGTCGAGCTTCCATCGCGGCATCGACGTCGCCGCCAACTGGGGGACCCCGGTAGGGGCGGCGCGGGCCGGCACCGTCACCTACGCTGGCTGGTCTTCGCAAGGTTACGGCAACCTCGTCAAAGTTCGACACGCCGGCGGCGCCGAGACCTGGTACGGCCACTTCAGCTCGATCAACGTTTCCGTCGGGCAGTACGTCAACCAGGGCACTATCGTCGGCTACATCGGCTCTACCGGGCTGTCGACCG
>DASROV010000543.1:0-8384 GCA_035646755.1 Trueperaceae bacterium
CTGCAGCTCCTTGTCAAGGGGGCGTTCGCTGAGGCCGAAGCCGGGAAGGTCGACGGCGACCACCTCGCCGTGGTCGGCTAGCAGCGGCGCGAGGTCATCGAAGGTCGCGGTACTGAAGGGGAAGCCGTGGAGCAGCAGGAACAACGGGGCCTCAGCCGATGGATCCGCCGCCGGCTGCTGCCTTACGACGTGAAGGCTCACGCCGTCGATCTCGACGTACTGGGCGGCGGAGCCGGCCACCGCCGCAAGCGGCTTTACGCCCGCCGGCGCGCCCGGCGCGATGAACAGCGGCACCACGAAGATGACGACGACGAGAAGGGCCAGGATGGCCAGGGAGATCTTCAGGCGGAACGGCAAGTCGGCTGTGCGCCCCTAAGCTAGCGGCCCGTGAACACGGGCGAGCGCTTCTCGAGGAAGGCCGCGGTGCCCTCCCTCATGTCCGACGAGGTCGCCGCCAGGCCGAACAGGTCGGCCTCGATCTCCAGGCCCTGGCTTAGCGTGACGTCGAGCCCCCGTACCACTGCCTCCTTGGCCAGGCCGATGGCGATGGGGCTGTTCCTGGCGGCCGTGTGGGCGAGCTCCAACGCGCCGGCCAGGGCGTCGTCGGCCACGCGGTTGACGAGGCCCAGTTGCAACGCCTCGTCGGCGCCTACGTGGCGGCCCGTCATGATCAGGTCGAGGGCCCGGCCCTGACCGATGAGCCGCGGCAGCCGCTGTGTGCCGCCGTAACCCGGGATCAGCCCGAGGCCGACCTCAGGAAGGCCGAGCTTCGCCGCCGGCGAGGCGACCCGCAGGTCGGCGGCCAGCGCGAGCTCGAGCCCGCCGCCTAGGGCGAACCCGTTTATCGCCGCCACGGTGGGGAAGGGCAGGGCCGCCAGCCCGCCGAAGACGTCCTGACCGAGCAGCGACAGCTCGCGGCCGCTGAACGCGTCGGTGAGCTCCTGCATGCCGGCGATATCGGCGCCGGCCACGAACGCGCGGCCCGCGCCGGTGACGACGAGCGCGCGCACGTCGGCGTTGGCCTCGGCCATCTCGAAGGCCAGGCTTAGCTCGAGCAGCACGTCCTGGTTGAGGGCGTTTAGCGCCTCCTGGCGGTCGACGGTGATCACCGCGACCTCGCCGTCGAGCCGATAGCCGACGTGCTCGAGGTCGGGCATGTCTTCGCTCACGTCGAGCTGAACCAGCTCGTCATCGCGGTTGCTGTCGTCTTGGTCGCTCATCTTGTGCCTCCGTCGTCGTAGTTGAAGAAGCCTTCGCCGGACTTGCGGCCGAGCTTGCCCGCTCTTACCATCTGCTTGATGAGCGGCGCGGGACGGAACTTCGGGTCGCCGAACTCCTCGAACAGCGCTTGGCCGGCCGCCAGGCCGACGTCGAGGCCGACGAGATCGGCTAGTGCCAGCGGCCCGATCGGCATGTTGGCGCCGAGCTTCATGGCCAGGTCGATGTCTTCGGCCGAGGCGACGCCCTCAGCAAGGGCGTGGATGGCGTCGTTGATGTAGGGGACCAGGATGCGGTTGACGATGAAGCCGGGCTTGTCGGCGCAGACGATGGGGGTCTTGCCGAGCCCCTTGACGAACGCCACGGCCCGCGCGATCACTGCCTCATCGGTGCGCATGGCGCGGACCACCTCGACCAGGGGCATCATCGCTACCGGGTTGAAGAAGTGCAGGCCGCAGAAGCCCTCCGGCCGGCCGCTGAACGAAGCGATCTGCGTGACCGAGAGGCTTGAGGTGTTGGTGGCGAGCAGCGCGTCTTGCGCCGTCTCGTTACCCAACTTCTGCCAGACCTCGCGCTTGACGTCGATCGCCTCGTAGACGGCCTCGATGACTATCTCGGCATCGTTCAGGCCGGCAAGCGCCGAGCCCGGTTCGACCCTTGCTAGGGCGGCCTCCACGTCTTCGGCCTGCACCGTGCCCTTGCGCGCCATGCGCTCGAGGCTGCCGCGGATCGTCGCTTGTCCGCGCTGCAGCGCCGCGGCGTCGAGGTCGACGAGCTTCACCTCATGGCCGGCGAGCGCGCAGGCCTGGGCGATGCCCGAGCCCATCGTGCCGGCTCCTATAACCGCTACTCTCATAGGCTTAAGTCCCTCCCTGGTCGCCGGCTTCGGCGACGTTGGCGTTCAGCTTGGCGCCGACGACCTGAGCGCGACCACCGCTTCGAGGGTGGCTCTCACCATGTCGATAACGGCCGCCTTGAGGTCCTCGGGGCGGATTAGGCGGTCGTCGCCGATGTTGTTGCTCGTCACCAGCATGCAGCCGGTGCTCACCTGCCGCAGGGCGCCGAGGGTGAACAGCGCCGAGGCCTCCATCTCGATTGCCAGCACACCCCGCGCCGCCATCGCCGGCACGTCGGCCGGCGAGGTGGCGTAGAACGCGTCTTCGGTTTGGATCAGCCCGACGTGGACCTTGCGGCCGCTGCGCGTGGCGGCGTCCTCGAGCGCGCGCGTGACGGTGAAGTCGGCGACGGACGCGTGAGGTTTGCCAGCCAAGTACTGGCGGCTGGTGCCTTCGTTCGCGACGCTGGCCGTGGCAACCACGAGATCGCCCGGCGCTACCTGGCCGGCGACCGCCCCGCAGGTCCCGATGCGGATCAGCTGCCGCGCCCCCAACTTGATTATCTCCTCGACGACGATGGCCAGGCTCGGGCAGCCCATGCCCGTCGTCTGCACGCTCACCGGCACGCCGCGGTAGCTGCCGGTGTAGCCGAGCAGGTGGCGGTTGGTGTTGTACAGCTTGGCGCCGTCGAAGAGCGTCTCGGCGATCAAAGTGGCCCGATCGGGGTCGCCAGGGAGCAGCACGACGGGGGCTATCGCCCCGGGTTCGGCCCTGACATGTAGCTGGGTCATCGCCGGCAACGATACCAGAGCGCTAAGTATGAACAGCCGCACGCGGAAGCCCGTGAGGTGCGTGCTAGAGTGCCGCCGATGACGGATCTGGAGGACATCCTGGCGCGCGCCTGGACGCGGGTCGAGGGTTGCCGCGTGGTCGCCATCGCGGGCATGGACGGGCTCCTCATCGAGCGCCATCCGAACCCCAGCGACGAGCCGGCGGTGTACACCGGGCCCCAGACCGAGGCGCTCGAGCACCTGGTGGCCGACCTTACTACCCTGTTCGGCGTCACCGCGGGCGCCATGAGCACCGAACTGGGCGCGCCGATCGCGGAGCTTATCGCCCTCGGTGACAACGGCGGCTACTACGCAAGGCGCATCGACGCCGAGCTGTTCTGCCTGCTTGTCGCCGGCGCGGGCGCCGAGCTCGAGAACGTGAGGCGCGAAGCCGAGGCGCTGGCGCGCGAGTTGAGCGTGGCGTTCGCGTGAGCGACGACGCGGCGGTGGTAGACGACGCGGCGATGCTCAAGGAACTCATGGCCGTGCGCGGCGTGAGGGCCGCGGCGCTCGTCGGCGTCGATGGCGACTTCCTCAGCGGCGAGGCCAGCGACGAGGGCCTGCTCGAGCGCATGGTCAGCACCCTCACCAGCGCGCTGGCCGCCGGCGAGGCGCTCGCCGGCCTCATGGCGCGGCCGGCGACGGCTCGCCCAACGCATGGCGCCGACGCAAGCGCTGATGAGGGTCCCGCTGACGAAGAAGAGACCGCGGCCGCCTCGGAACACGATGCCGGTCAGCGTCAGCTGATGGTGATGTACCAGGACGGTGGCCCGATCCTGTTCACGCCGCTGCCTGGTGGGGAGCGCGTGGCCGTGGTGGCGCTGTCGTCCTCGCACGACATCGGCAGGGCGCGCTTCGAGCTCCGCGGGCTTACCAACGCGGGCTCCTGAGCTCTTCACCGAGGTTCACTTGCTTCTTGTCTCGACAGGCCGACTAGCCGGCGTCGGCTAGGCTTGACGGGTGAAGCAGCTCAAGTTCGAGATCGACAAGGAGACGATGCGGGGGCGCCCCACGAACGGCGCGCTCATCGCCCACACCGCCGACGAGTTCCTGTTCGACTTCGTGCTCGTCATGCCGGGTCAACAGCCGGTCGTCACGGCGCGGTTGGTGACCAGCCCGCGCCACGCCAAGGCCTTACTGCGCAGCCTGGAGGACAACTTAAGGCGTTACGAGGCGCGTCATGGCGCGATCCCCGATTTACCCATGCCCACGGTGCGCGCCGGCACCGTCGCCGTGCGGCGAGAAGAAGAATCGGAGGACGAACCCAACTGACGGCTCCTACTAACGACCCGCACCGACGACCCTTACGACCCCTGCCGACGACCCCTTACCGACGACCGCTTACCTCGCCTTCATGAGAACTCCGAGTGTCGGATGAGTCTCGTCGGCTACGGCTTGATGTGACATGCGATGATGCAATGTGCCCATGCCCCGCCGGGTGATCGTCTACTTCGACTATCTGTGCCCGTTCTCGTGGCGCTTAGCGGAGCTTGTCGAGATGATCGAAGATGACATCGACCTCATCTTCGAATGGCGCCACTTCTCGATGTTCCAACACGATCACGACGCCCGCCGGCAGCTCTTGGGCGGCAACGGCAAGCCCGGTTGGCAACTGTGGAACGAGAAGATCGACACGCACGACGGCAGCGGCTGCAAGGGCCTGCTGCCGTTCCTCGCTTCGCAGGCGGCGCGCCGGCAGGGACCCGAGCCGTTCAAGCGGTTCCGCCTGGAGCTGCAACGCGCCGCGCACCGTGACTACCTGCCGCTCGACCGTGAGACCATCGTCGCCATCGCCGTGGCCACCGACCTCCACCTTCCCAGCTTCCTCGACGAGCTCGACAACCCCGAGAGCCGCACGATGCTCGCCCAAGAGCACATGGGCGCCGTCACCGCCGACGTGGTGAGCACCCCGACCGTTGTCTTCCCGGGAACCCACGTCGCCCACGTGAAACTGCAGCAACTGCCGCTTAACGCCGCCGAAGCGGTGAGCCTGTTCCAGGACACGCGTCGCCTGCTCGAGCGTTACCCGTTCCTCTACGCGGTTACTCGGCCCGTCGGCAAAGGCAACTGAGGCAAGCCGAGAGGCGTTCGTCACAGCGCTAGCGCGCGAGCTCTCATCTGGACGCCGACCGCGCGCCTCACGGTAGACTTATGCGTGCGGCTCAGTCAGAACGTAGGCCACGGCTCGGACGTCGGCAGGGTTCGACCGTTCAATGAGGACTACCACCGTGTCTGGCAGTTCCCGCTTCCGGACGGCGAGTTGACGCTGCTCGCGGTCGCCGACGGCATGGGCGGCGCCGCCGCGGGCGAGGTGGCAAGCAAGCTGGCCATCGAGGTCCTCGACGAGTCGTTCAGCCGCTACGTCGAGGAGATCCGCTCGGGCAAGCCCGTGGTCGGCATCGGCACGCTCATCGACAAGGCCGTGCGCCTGGCCAACCGGCGGGTGTACGGCGCCTCCATCAAGCATCAGGGCCGGCGGGGGATGGGCACCACCATCACCTGCATCGCGATCGTCAAGCGCAAGGCCTACGTCGGCCACGTCGGAGACTCGCGGGCCTACATGATGCGTGGCAAGAAGATCTACCAGGTGACCAAGGACCACTCGTGGGTGGAGGAGCAGCTCGAGAAGGGCCTGCTCGAGGAGTCCGAGGCTGACAGTCACGAGTGGCGTAACCTCATCACCAGGGTGCTCGGCACCAGGCCCCAGGTCGCGCCCGACGTCATCGAGATGGCGGTCGAGCTGGGGGACGTGTTCGTTATCTCATCGGATGGACTGCACGGTCTGGTGAAACCTGAGGAGATCTTGAGCGAGCTTAGGCGCACGTCAAACCGCCAACTGAGCGTGGAAGTGTTGATCTCGCTGGCGAACGATCGCGGTGGCCACGACAACATCACCTTGATCATCGCGGAGGTGGACGAGTGATCCTCGTGATGGCAGTTATCGCGATCGCGCTCGTCGCGGTGTTGCTGCGCGCTCCCGTCGTGCTGTCGACGGCGTTGCTGGTCGTGGCGGTCGCGCTTACCGTCGGCACGCTCTGGCTCGGCGGCCTCGAGCGCGGCTCCACCCCGCTGATCCTGTTGGCGTTGGCCCTCGGCCTCACCGTGCCATCGGGCGTGCAGGCGGCCCGCAGCGCCCGCATCGCGCCACCAAAGGGCAAGACCGCCAAGGGCAGGAAGCAGGCGGCCGCCGGTCGTCCGAAGCCCGCTGGCGCGTCGAGCTTCGACGCCGCCGAGATTCCAGGCTACGACCTGCTCGAGAAGGTCGGTTCTGGCGGCATGGCCAGCGTGTACCGCGCCAAGCGCAAGGCCGACGGCCAGATCGTCGCGTTGAAGATACCGATGGAGCAGTTCGTGGCCGACGCGAAGTTCATAAGGCGCTTCCACCGCGAGGCCGAGGTCGCACAGCGCCTCAACCACGTCAACATCGTGCGCACCTACGAGCACGGGGCCATCGGCGTGCAGCACTTCATGGTCATGGAGTTCGTCGACGGTCGCAGCCTCGAGGGCTACATCGAGGCGGGCGAACTCGATATAAGTCTCGGCATTGACATCATGAAGCGCGTCTTGAGGGCGCTGCAGCACATCCACTCGGCCGGCATCATCCACCGCGACATCAAGCCGGCCAACGTGATGATCGTTCGCGGCGGCATCCGCGAAGACCAGGAGCCGCGCCTCGACCCCGAGGCCATCAAGCTCATGGACTTCGGCATCGCCGGCGGCAAGGTGCTCTCGCGCCTGACGATGACCGGCGCGCGCGTCGGCACGCCCGTCTACATGTCGCCTGAGCAGGCTCGCGGCCTGAAGATCGACCACCGAAGCGACATCTATAGCCTCGGCCTGGTGTTCTATGAGGTACTAACCGGCCAGACCGCCTTCAAGGGCGGCTACGAGGCCATCGTCCACCAGCAGATCTTCCAGACCCCACCACCGCCGCGACAGGTCGATCTCAAGGTCCCGAAGGGCCTCGACCAGCTCGTCATGCGCATGATCGCCAAGGACGCCGACGAGCGGCCGACGCTCGACGAGGTGCTCGACGCCCTCGACCGCATCGAGCTCGACGCCGACGACGAGCCGATGCTGCCCACCCGCCTGGTGCTGACGGTGAGCGCCCGCCAAGGGGTGCTGCGCATCCTGGACACCGACGGCAACCTGCACAGCTCCATCGGTGACGTCGGCACGGGCCCGAAGGACTTCTCGGCGGCGCCGCTTTCGGTCGCGGTCGACTCGGGTGGCGACTACTTCGCCGCCATCTTCGAGTACCGCGTGGGTCAGGAGCATCACCGCATGATCCACAAGCTCACGCCCGACGGCTCACCGCTGCTGTCGTTCGGCAGCTACGGCATGCAGCCCGGAGAGTTCCTCTACCCGGCCTCCGTGGCGGTCGCGCCTGACGACACCCTCTACGTCCTCGACAGCGAGACGCACCTCGTGCAGCGCTTCACCAACGACGGCCGCTTCCTCGCCAGTTTCGGTGGCCGCGGCAAGGGTCACGGAACCTTCAACGACCCGCGGGTCGTCGCCGTCGATGAGCTCGGCAACGTCTACGTGCTCGATTACGGGAACCGGCAGGTGCAGCGCCTAAGCGCCGAGGGCACCTATCAGACCCGCTGGGCCTTCAAGATCGCCGCCGATCAGCCCGGCATGCGCCTGCTCGATGGCGTCACCGTCGACCTCGAGGGCTCTGTTTTCATCTCCGACGCTGCCGCCGGCAAGATAAGGAAGGTCACCAGCGACGGCAAGGTCGGGGTGTCGTTCGCTCTCGACGCACGGCAGGGCGAGGTCACCGACACAATCGTCGATCTCGGCGTCGACGACAGCGGTTATCTATACGCGGCGCGCCGCGGTGGGCACTTAATCCGCAAGTACGACCCGGCGGGGCGTCTGCTGCAGACCTTCGAGACCTACGCTCCGATGGTGCAGATGATCGTCGACCTGCGCGAGCACCGCGAGGCGAGCAGGCAAGATGAGCGCGGAGAGGCCGCGCGTGACGCCAGCGGCCAAGGCGCGGGGGCTATCAACTGATCGATCGGTAGTCCGGCTCGCCGCGGTGGGCGGCGGGGCCTAGAGCCCCGGGAACAGCCCGATGATCCTCGCGAACAGGCCGAGGAACAGGCGCATCAACCCGCTTATCACGCCGGTGAAGCTGAGCACGAGGAAGAACACCATGAAGCCGAGGATGCCGAACTGCGCTATCTGGTTGACGAAGCGGCGCACGTCGGGGTTGCCCCAGGCCAGCGCGGCGCGGCCCATGTCTAGAGGCAGGATGGGGAACACGTTGATCACCGCGTGGATTACGGCGGTCGAGGCCGCGACCTGGAAGGCGACGTAGAGGTTGCGGCTGTCGAGCGCGAGGAAGATGGCCGCCACCAGTAGGCTGAGGAAGCCGACCACAAGGTAGGTCGCCACCCCCGCCAGCCAGACCCAGGCCTCGTCGCGGCCGCGGTTGCGGTAGTTGCGCGAGTTGACGGGGATGGTGCGCGGCCAGCCGAAGCCGAGGAGC
>DASROV010000544.1:0-3514 GCA_035646755.1 Trueperaceae bacterium
GGCGCCGAGCACGCCGGTGGAGTGGGCATCGTCGACGATGAGCCTGGCGCCGTAGCGGTTCTTGATCTCGACCAGTTTGGGCAGCTTGGCGATGTGCCCGCTCATCGAGAACACACCGTCGGTGACGATTATGCGGCCGCCTGGGCGGCCCTCGTCCATGCGCAGTAGGCGGTCGAGCTCAGCGAGGTCGTTGTGCTCGAACTTGCGCAGCGTGGCGTACGACAGCCGGGCCGCGTCGTAAAGGGAGGCGTGGTTCTCGCGGTCGAAGTAAAGGATGTCGTGCCGGCCGGCGAGTGCGGAGATCACCGAGAGGCAACCGAGGTAGCCCGCGCTGAACGTAAGCACCGACTCCTTGCCGAGGTACTCGGCGAGGCGCTGCTCGAGCTCCTCGTGAAGGGTGAGGGTGCCAGTAAGGAAGCGTGAGCCGGTGCAGCTGGTGCCGAAGTCGTCGAGGGACGCCCTGGCGGCCTCTTTCAGGCGAGGATCCTGGGTGAGGCCGAGGTAGTCGTTCGAGCCCGTGATGACCATCTGCACGCCGTTGACGCGGACCGTGCCGCCGTGCTGTGAGGCGATGGGCTTGAAGTAAGGGTGCATGCCGGCGGCGATGGCGTCGTCCGCCCGACGGAAGTTGTATGCCTTGGCGAAAGCGTCAGGTGCTCCACGGTTGACCGACGCGCTGTTCGCTTCAGGGCGCGCTACCTCAGACAACTGTTCCTCCAGCTCGATGATTCACCGGCCGAACGATAATATCGCCGAAGTCGGTAGCCGCGGCGGCACGATGAGCCGAGGATTAGCATGCGTAACCCTACGGCATGCACGCCATAGGCGCAAGGAGTAGTCTCAGCGGCTTTGCGCCCAAAAGCACTGAGGCGTTCATCCGTGCCGAGTACAATGAACGCAAATGAAAGTCCAACCGGCTCCCAACGAGGCGACTCACGCGGAGGCTGCACGACCGTTCTTGCGACCGTTCAGGAGATGACCACTGTGCTACTCGCTTCACCTCTGAGCGAAGCCCAACGGACGCCCAAGGTCCGAACCCGCCCAGCCGACGAGACCGACGCCCAGATAATTCACTCCCTTTATCGGGCCACTCCCGGTTACTTCGAGATCATCTCGATACCGATCCCGACCCTCGAGGAGGTCCGTACCGACCTCGCCACCACAGCCGCCGACCCACGCCGGCAGGTTGAACTGGTGCTCACGGCTGAGGGGCCGAGCAGCGCGCCGCCTGAGGGGCCGGCCGCGGCGCTCGAAGACCCGGTCACCGGCCTTCAGGTCGCCGGTTACCTCGACTACAAGCTCGACTACCCGGAGCAAGGTGACGCGACGGTCAACCTGTTGCTCATCGTGCCGTGGCTGCAAAGCCAAGGCATCGGCGCGGCCTGCGAGCGTGATCTCGAGCAACGCCTCAACGGCCGAACTCGTCGGCTGCTGGCCAGCATCTACGGCAGCAACCCACGCGCCAGACGGTTCTGGGAGCGCCTCGGCTACAGCTTCGCCATCGACGCCAAGCCGATCCTCGACTGGTACGCCAAGCTTCTGAAGTAGTCCGGCAGCAGCCGAGCGTGCAGGGCGGCGGCGGCGGTAGAGTGAGCGCCTGATGAGCGTCCGCGAAGTCGTGAGCGTATCGCTTGGATCGTCGACGCGCGACGTCGATCACACCTTCGAGCTCCTCGGCCAAGAGGTAAGGATCCTCCGGCGCGGTGTCGACGGCGACCTGCGCGCGGCCGAGCGGCTGATCGCCGAGTTCGACGGCAAGGTTGACGCCATCGGGCTCGGCGGCATCGACCTGTACATCATCGTGGCGGGCCGACGCTACTACTTCCGCGAGGCGCTGAGGATGGCGAACGCCGCCCGGGTGACCCCGGTCATCTGCGGCGCCGGCCTCAAGAACAGCCTCGAGCGAAGGGCCGTCGCCGAGCTCGACGACGCGCTCGACTGGTCCTCCCGCAAGGTGCTGATGGTCTCGGCAGCCGACCGCTTCGGCATGGCGGAGGCACTGGACGAGCACGGCGCCGAGCTGCTGTTCGGCGACCTGATGTTCACGCTGGGGGTGAACTTCCCCCTGCGCAGCCTCACTGCGCTCGGCCGCGCCGCCCGACTCCTACTTCCCGTCCTCACCAAGGTGCCGTTCCGCTGGCTCTACCCAACGGGGGCGAGCCAGGAACGAGTGCCGCAGGCCAGCAAGTTCCCGCGGGCGTACGCCTGGGCCGACGTCGTGGCCGGCGACTGGCACCTGGTCAGGCGCTACGCCGGCGCCTCGCTCGCGGGCAAGACCGTGTTGACCAACACCACGACCACGAACGATGTCGACCTCTTGCGTGAGCTGGGAGTCACGTCGCTGGTCACGACGACGCCGCGCTTCGCGGGGCGAAGCATCGGCACGAACCTGCTCGAGGCGGTGTTGGTGGCGGTAAGCGGCGCGGACAGCGAGCTAAAGCGGGAAGAGTACGACGAGCTCATCAGTCGCGCCGGGCTGCACCCGACTATCTTGGCGCTGTGAACCGCCGATTGCCGGCGTGAGGCCAGATGCTACACTGGGCCGTCTTCGATCCCCACTACCGCACGCGCCGTGGTCGGGTCTTCTCGTCGTGGATCCGAGGCGACGGCTGGCGCGGAGCGTGGTAAGTCGTAGCGATAAGCGGAGGAAGCTTTCGGATGATAAGCGTCACAGATCTGCGCAGCGGCACCAAGGTCGAGATGGACGGCGGCCTCTGGGAGGTCGTCGATTACCAACATCAGAAGATCGGTCGCGGTGGGGCCAAGATGGTCGCCAAGTTCCGCAACCTCGAATCGGGTTCCATCGTCGAGCACTCGTTCAACGCGACCGAGAAGATCCAAGACATCTTCATCGAGTACCGCACGATGTCGTTCCTATACGCCGACGGCGACAGCTACACGTTCATGGACACCGAGACGTACGAGCAACCGACGCTCACTCGTGAGCAGATCGGCGAGACCGCGCGGTTCCTCAAGGAGAACGTCGAGGTCACCGTCGACTACTTCCAGGAACGGCCGCTCAACGTGACGTTGCCTAACGTCGTCGAGCTCAAGATCACCCAGACCGATCCCGGCGTGCGCGGCGATACCGTCTCCGGCGGCTCCAAGCAGGCGACGCTGGAGAGCGGCGCGACCGTGAACGTGCCGTTGTTCATCGACCAGGGCGAAGTGATAAGGGTCGATACCCGCTCCGGCGAGTACCTCGGGCGCGCCTGATGACGGCAGGCAGAATATGCGGGTAAGTAGATGCAGGTAAAGGACATCAAGCGCCTGCTCGACGTGCTCGGCGAGACCGACGTTCGCGAGCTGACCTTGGAGACCGGCGAGTACAAGCTGACCGTGCGCCGCGGTCTCGAGCCGGCCCCAGTAACGTCCTTCCAAAACGCTCCGGTCCCGCCCCTAGGTGCCCTCCAGCAGGCGGCGCAAGGGCAGGGCGCGCCTTCGACCCCGGTAACCGCCGGAGCCGGAGCGGCTGGCCACGACGCCAACTCGGCCGCTGGCGGATCGCAGGCCC
>DASROV010000545.1:0-3130 GCA_035646755.1 Trueperaceae bacterium
TCCCTGTCGAACGTCCGGCTGCAACTAATCGCTGGCAACACCCCGGCCATCGCCTACACTCACTACCAACCGCACCAGAACGGGATCTTCTCCTTCGACGCCGACACAATCTTTCGCTACCTGAACCAGTAGAGCCCTAGCGCCCAAGCAAGCGCCGGTTGGCCGCCACCAACGCCTCGTATCCGGCCAAAGCCGCGGCGACATCTTGCCCCGGAAGCTTCAGGTCGACGGCCGCCCAGACCTGGGGAACCGCGTTGCCTGGGGCGATGCTGACTCCGCAGCGCCTCAGCCACGCGAGGTCGCCGACGCTATCGCCGATACCGGCTACCGCTTCCGGTGCGACCTCTAGCTCCTTCAACAACCAGTCGAACCCGCTGGCCTTGTTGATGCCGGGCACCAGGACGTTCATGCAGTCAGTAGACGGGTCGAGCAGCAACGAGAAGCCGCCCGCCCGCAGCAGGTTGCCGACGTCGTGTTCGAGATCTTCGAGGTCGTAGCCAGATACCGCCGGAAAGACGCTGAGCGACGCGACCTTGCCGGGCTGGAGCATCATGCGCGGTTCCCGCTCGATCACCGCGACGAAGGCCCGAAGCTCTGCGCGCCCCTCGCCGACCTCCGGTGCGAACCAGGCACGGTAAGGCCTGCGGGTCGCCAGGCCGGCGCCGTTCTCGAAGGAGAACGGCAGGTCGACACGCAGCAACTGCGAGATCGCGTCGACGTAGGCGTGCGGGCGGCCGGTAACGATGGTGAGGGCCGGGACCGCCGGATCCTCGTCGCTGCGACCGTTGAGCACGGCCATCTCGCCGAGCGCGGCCAGGTCGAAGTTGGCATGCCCGGCGGCCGCAAGGCAGCCGTCAATGTCGCAGGCGTAGACCGTGACGAGCCGCTCGAGGTCGAGGTCGAACCCCGCTCCCTCACGCCGTCGCCGTCGTCCGCCGCGGCCGGCGTCGCCGCCGTCGCTCATAGAGGCGACGCCGCTCGTGGCTGACGCGGCCTCACTCCGGTGGCAGCAGCGAGAGGCCGGCCGGCTTGAGGCGCAGGCGCACCTCGTCGCCCCGCCTGGCTTCCGACAGCCCGCCACCAGACATCGTCGCGAACAGCTCGCTGCCGTCGACGTCGAACACGTACTCGGTAGTGGGCCCGAGGTAGGCGCTGCTGCGGTAGGTGGCGGCCAGGCCAGGCTCGTCCTCACGGGCGAACTCGACGGCCTCCGGTCTCACCATCACCGTCACCGGGCCGTGCGGCAGGTCCTGCTGGTGCTCGACGGCGTAACCGAGCACGTCGACGATACGCCCGTCGTAGCTGCCCTTAAGGAAGTTTGCCGAGCCGATGAAGTCGGCCACGAAGCGGCTGGCGGGCCGCGAGTAGAGCTCGTGAGGCGAGCCCACCTGCTCGATCACGCCTTCGCGTATGACCACGACACGATCGCTTATCGCCAGCGCCTCTTCCTGGTCGTGCGTGACGTAGACGCTGGTGATGCCGAGGCGCTGTTGGAGCTCTCTTATGTCGTCGCGCACGCGCTTGCGCAGCTTGGCGTCGAGGTTCGATAGCGGCTCGTCGAAGAGCAGCACGCGTGGCTGGATCACCAGCGAGCGGGCCAGCGCCACGCGCTGCTGCTGGCCGCCCGACAACGCTGTCGTCGACCGCTCACCGAGGTGACCGAGGCCGACCATGTCAAGCCCCTCGGCGACCCTGCGCTTGACCTCGTCTTGCGGCACGCGCGCTACGCGGAGACCGTAGGCGACGTTCTCGAACACGCTCATGTGTGGGAACAGGGCGTAGCTCTGGAACACCATGGTCACGTCGCGCAGATAGGCGGGCAGCTTGGTGACGTCGTCGTCATCGAGCAGGATGGTGCCCTCGCTCGGTCGCTCGAGTCCGGCAATAATGCGCAGGATGGTGGTCTTGCCACAACCGGACGGCCCCAGCAGCGTGACCAGCTCACCGCGACCGATGTGCAGGTCGACGTCGCTCACGGCCAGGACGTCACGACCGAAGCGCTTGACGAGCGCTCGCAGCTCGACCGTCGAGGAGCGGCGAGCGTCGACGTCTTCCGCCTGGTTATTCGGCGTGTCCGTGCGAACCGTCATGTAGCCGTTACCTCCATAGCACGCGTGCCGATGCGGCGCGCGAGCGCCAACACCACCATGATAGTGAGTAGCATCGACACGATGAGGATGGTTCCCATGGCCGCGGCGCGCCCCAGCTGCCCCTGCTCGACCCAACCGAGCAATAGCACCGTGGCCAGTAGGTTACCGGGGCTGACGAGGAAGATGACCTGGCTCACGGCCGTCACCGCGCGCACGAACGCGAAGATGAGGCCGGTTACCAAGGTGTTGACGAGCAGTGGAAAGAGGATGCGTCGCATGGTGGTGAACGAGCGGGCCCGCAGCATCGTGGAGGCCTCTTCGAGACTCGGGTCGATCTGCGCGATGCCGGCCACCGCCGAGCGGATGGTGACGGGCATGTTCCTGAACACCAGCGCCAGGATGATGATGGTGGCGGTCGAGGTGAGCAGCCACGGGCCGGTGTTGAACGCGAAGATGTAGGCGACACCCATCACGGTTCCTGGCGTCGCGAACGACAACAGCGAGCCGAACTCGATGAAACGCCTGCCCCAGAACCGCTGCCGCGAGACCAGGTAAGCCACCAGGAACCCGAGCAGCATCGCCGGCAGCGCGCTTATAGCGGCGATCCGCAAGGTGTAGAGGAACACCGGCCAGCCGGCCGTCATGAAGTCCTGGTAATGCTCGATGGTGAGGCTGTAGTCGACCCCCCACAACTGCGTGAACGAGCCGAGCACGATCGAGAAGTAAAGCGCCGCGACGAACACCGTCCACAGCAACAGGATGGAGGTGAGCACGATCTCCAGGCGCGGCGGCAGCCGCACGAGTGCGCCGCTGCTCGGCTTGCCGGTGACGGTGATGAACGAGCCCCCACCCAGCCACCAGCGCTGCACGAAGAACGCCAGCAGCACCAGCGCCAACAGCACGACGCCGTACACCGCGGCCTCGGTAGGGTTGAACCGCCCGGTGAGCGAGAGATACACCTCGGTGGCCAGGTAGCGCCGGTTGCCGCCGAGGACTATGGGGTTGCCGAAGTCGGCCAGCGACTCGATCATGCTCAGCAG
>DASROV010000546.1:0-8690 GCA_035646755.1 Trueperaceae bacterium
GCCTCGACGAGATCGTGGGCCGCGGCGAGCTGCTTAGCGCCAGGGCGACTCCGCTCGGCGCCGAGGACGGCCGGGCCGTGCGGGTCGATGTCACCGGACTCCTCGCCAAGTCCCAGCAGGCCGTGGCTGAGGCGGCCGCCAGCAGCGGGCGCTCTCCGGCCGACGTGCCCCGATCCAGCCGGCAGCGCCGCAACGACCGTCCCGAGCGCGGTGGCGGCACGCTCGACGACCGCCTGCTCGCCGATGCCCTGCGGGTAATCGACGGTGAGGCCAACGGAGGCTCCGCCGACCAAGGCGCGGCAGCCGACCACGGCGCGGCAGGCGAACACGACCTGCCCCATGTGCGGCTGCGCTACCGCGTCACCAACCGCGAGCGCAGCCTCGGCAGCCGCCTGGCCGGTGAGCTGGCCAGGCGCCACGGGGACGTCGGCCTGCCCGACGGCTGCATCGAGGTCGAGTTCGACGGCGTGGCGGGGCAGAGCTTCGGCGCCTTCAACCTGCCCGGCACAACCCTCACCCTCACCGGTGAGACGCAGGACTACGTCGGCAAGTCGATGGCCGGCGGCGTCATCGCCATCCGCCCACGTGCCGGCGACGACGCCGTGAAGGGCAGCGTCATCGCCGGCAACACGCTGCTCTACGGCGCCACCGGGGGCTCGCTGTTCGCGGCGGGCAGCGTCGGCGAGCGGGTGTGCGTGCGCAACTCCGGCGCCTCGGCGGTCGTCGAAGGTTGCGGCGACCACGGCTGCGAGTACATGACGGGCGGCGTGGTGGTCGTCATCGGCAAGACCGGCCGCAACTTCGCCGCCGGCATGTCGGGCGGCGTAGCCTACGTGCTCGACGAATCGGGCAGCTTCGAGCGGCGGCTGAACACGGCGATGGTGGCTGCGACGAGGTTGGCCCCGGCAACGGGCGCAAGTGCGGGCGGCGCTGGCGGTACGGGCGGCGGGAGGGCTGATGCCGCGGACGACGGCCGGGTGCTCCACGCACTGCTCGAGCGCCACGTCGAGCTCACTGGTTCTCAGCGGGCCGCCGCGCTGTTGGCGGACTGGCGTGCGACCAAGGCGAAGTTCTGGAGGGTCGCGCCGGTCGCCGGCGAACTACCCGTGAGCGATTTACCCGTAGGCGATCTGTCCATAGGCGACCTAGCCGTAGGCAACCAACGTGCCGTCGAGGGCGGCGACGTAGACGCCGTTGTCGAACGGTAGGACGCTGGCCTGGATCGCACTGTTGGCGACCTTCTCGGAGAACAGGACCTTGCCGCTGCGGGCGTCGAGGACGATGAGGTCGCCGGCCTCGGTCGCAACGTAGAGCGCGCCGGCCGCGACCACCGGGGTCGCGGTAACGGGGGCCGGAAGCGCGCGGCTCCATATGTCGTCACCGCTGCGCTGCGCCAGCGCGTGAAGGCGCTGACCCCAGGAGGTCGCGAAGACGTACTGCTGCCAGGCCACCGGCGTGGTCCACTGCTCGCCCTCGAGGTCGTAGGTCCAGATCACCTCGCGACGCTCGAGGTCGAAGGCGTGAAGCTCGCCCGAGCGTACCGGCACGAAGGCCGTCCCGGCCAGCGCCGCCGGGGGCGCGGCCAAGGCGCCGACCTCGACCTTGAAGGCGTGGCTGCCGCTGGCGAGGCGAGCGGCGTGAAGCCAACCGTCGGCCGTGGCGACGAGCGCCATGCCTCGGTTCACGGTCGGCGCGGTGACGACGTCGGCGCCGAGCGGCACCGACCACACCACGTCGCCCTCGGCGCTCCACAGCTCGAGCGCGCGGCCGGCGGCAACGACGACGTCGCGTCCGTATGGCGCGCCGCCGGCGACGTCCTCGCCCTCCTTACTCCACAACATCTCGCCGCCGGGCCACGACAGCGCGCGCAGGCAGCCGTCGCGGCTGACGAGGTAAAGACGGCCGCCCACCACCAGCGGCGGCTGGCTGGCCTCGTCCTCCAGCGGGAAGCTGGTATGCAGCGCGCCGTCGGCCGGCCGCACCACGGCCAAAGAGTCGGAGCGTTGGCCCACCAGCAGGAACCCGCCGGCGGCGGCAAGGCCGCTAGGGAACTGCGGGCCCTCGTCGAGGGTCACCTGCCAGCGGCGCCGTAAGGCGGCGGGCATGGCCGGCCCGGCGGGGTAGGCGCCGATCCTTCCTGGGCCCGCCTGCGGCAGCCCAAAGCTGCGCTGCCTGGCGGCGGCCAGCACCGCGCGTAACGAGTCGGCCACACCGTAGCCGGACGTCGGCCGCTTGGCGGGGTCCTTCTCGAGCAGGCTGACGATAAGCCGCTCGAGCTCCTCGGGCACCTGCGGGTTGAGTTCCCGTGGCGGAGCGTAACTGCCGTAAACGTGTTGGTAGAGGACGGCCTGGTCGTTCTCACCCTCGAAGGCCGCGACGCCGGTAACGGTCTTGTAGAGGACGGCGCCGAAGGCGTAGAGATCGGTAGCCGCCCCAGTCGCGTCACCGGTGGCCTGCTCGGGCGCCATGTACTGGGGCGTGCCGAGCGTCAAGCCGGTGCGGGTGAGCTGCTTCGACGTCTCGGTCAGTTGCACCAGCCCGAAGTCCATCACCTTGGGCGTCCCCTGCGGGGTGACGAGGATGTTGCGCGGGGTGAGGTCGCGGTGCACCATGCCAAGGCGGTGCACGTAGCCAAGGGCCTCGGCGACGATGACAGCGGCGTGCAGCAGGCGCTCGAGCGGTTCGATGTCCGCTTCGAGCGGCCCTAGGTCGGTTATCGAGCCGCCCTCGATGAGCTCCATGGCGAAGTAGACGTGCTCGCCCTGGCTGAGGTCGTAGATGCTCACGATCCCCGGGTGGTTGAGGTGGGCGAGGGCCCTGATCTCGCGGCGGAAGCGCTCGCTGTCCGTCTCGGTGAGGTGTGGCCGCAGCACCTTGAGGGCGACGGTGCGCTCGAGGTGCGTGTCACGCGCCCTGAAGACGTGCGCCATGCCTCCGACGCCGAGCGTCCCGATGATCTCGTAGCGCCCGTCTACTAATTCGCCGCTTTGGAACATCAAGTGGCGGAGCCGCTCAGGCCCCTTCGATGTCCTGCAGCAGTTTCGGGTCGAGCTTGCCTTCCTCGACCGCCTTGTTGAGCATCTCGATGCCGAGCCTGACGACCTCGGACTTCGACACGAGCCGTTCGGGGTTGGAGAGCTGGTAAGCGGTCTTGGTGAGGAGCGAATCCTGCTCCTCGGTGATGACCACCTGTAGTCGCTTGCTCTTCTCGCGCTTGGGCACTTACGTCCCCTCCTCGCTGGTCTGCTGGTCCTTACTGTCTTGAGTGACTATAGCAGCGACCGTGTGATGCTCATGCTGTACACGGCGCACCGATGCTGTGTATACTCATCGTGTGTAACTTGCACACGATGTTTAACATCTCACATCGTCGTGCCCGTTAGCTTGCCAAGCTAGGGGAGTAGACCTCTGTCCGCTAAGTGCGGCAGTTCGCCAAGTGCCCGAAAGGCCTGACGTGACCGAAAGCAACGACGTGCTCATCATTCGCGGCGGGACCCCTCTGGCCGGCGAGTTACCGGTATACCGCGCCAAGAACTCGGCGCTTTACCTCATCTTCGCCTCCCTGCTCACCGATGAGCCGGTGATCCTCGAGGACGTGCCCCGGCTTTCGGACGTCATGGTCTCCGAGGAGATCCTCAGGCACATCGGCGTCGACACCACGTGGACCGGTCACGAACTACGCCTGCACGCGCGCAGCATCAGGACCTGCAACGCCCCTTACAGCCTAGTTAGCAAGATGCGCGCAAGCTTCGTGATCATGGGTGCGCTGCTCGGCCGTTGTGGCGAGGCCCGCGTGCCGATGCCGGGCGGGTGCGCCTTCGGACCGCGTCCCGTCGACAGGCATCTGGCGGCCCTTCGTGACCTCGGCGCGATAATCGACGAGGACGAGGGCGAGTTCCACGCCCGCAAGCACCGCGAGCTGAGCGGCACCGTCGCCTTCGAGGCGCCGACCGTGGGCGGCACCCAGAACGTCATCCTGGCCACCGCCGTAGGCAAGGGCACGGTCATCATCGAGAACGCAGCGCTCGAACCGGAGATCGCCGATCTCGCAGACATGCTCAACGCCATGGGCGCCGACATCAGCGGGGCGGGCACGCGCACCATCACCGTGCGCAGCGTGGCCCGGCTCGGCGGCGTCCGCTATCGTCCCATTCCCGACCGCATCGAGGCCGGCACGTTCATGCTGGCGGCGGCCGCGACGCGGGGGCGCGTCACGCTCACCGACGTCAGACCCGAGCACCTCACCGCCGTCATGGCCACGCTTGTCGCTACCGGCGTCAAGATCAAGCAGACCGCCGACTCGATCAGCGTCGACGCCACTGGTCCGCTGCGCCCAACCGACATCGAAGCCGCCGAGTACCCCGGCGTGCCGACCGACCTGCAGGCGCCGTTCTCCGCCTACCTCGCCACGATTCCTGGCGTGAGCACACTGCGCGACAAGATCTACCCCGACCGCTTCACTCACGTCGAAGAGCTCGCCCGCACCGGCGCCGACCTACGGCTGAACGATTCTACGCTGGAGGTGCGCGGTGGCGACCTTCGCGCCGCCGCCATGCACGCCGCCGACATCCGGGCCGGCGGAGCACTGATAGTCGCCGCCCTGGCCGCCACGGGAACCTCCGAAGTCGGCGGCCTCGGCTTCGTCGACAGGGGCTATGAACGCCTGAGTGAACGCCTGGCGAGCCTGGGAGCCGCAGTACGGCGCCAGACCACGCCGAAGCTGACGGCCACTGGCACCTTCGGCGACTGACGTCTCGATAATTTAGAGCTGGCAAATTGGCGCCGACACTCAGCTGAGGTCGGCGCTTCGAATTGCGCCACGGGTCGGCTTACAGACGCTCGCCCTCGAAGCGGTCGTTGGCCACCTCGTCCTCTTCCGACTCGGCATCGAGCGAGCCGAAGCGGTCGAAGGGGTCGGGCGTCGACTCCGGTTCAGGGGCGGCATCGGAGGTTGATTCCAGTTCCGGGGCTGCGTCGGTGGTTGATTCCGGTTCCGGGGCTGCGTCTGGGGTTGATTCAGCAGCGCGGTCGGGGGCGGGCACAGTCGTGACTTCGGCATCGGGGCGCTCGACGACTTCGCTCTCGGCCGTGGTGGTCACGACCTTCTCGGGCGGATCGTCGTCAGCCGATTCCTGAACAAGCTCGTCCTCAACAAACGTGACGTCATCGACCGCGTCCGCAACAACAGCGACGTCATCAACCTCAGCCCCGTCAGCCTCGATCTTCTCCGGCGGCAGCCCGTATGGCAGCCCGGTCGTCGTCGGCTCGGCCTTCACCTGACGCCTCAGCCAGAGGCCGACGCCAGCGATTACCACGCCCGCGGCCATCAGCAGAAGCCACAGCAGGCCACTGTCCCCGGTCCGCTGCGGCCTCGGCAGCACGCCCGTGCTCAGTGCCTGCAGCTGCACCGCCTGATCGGCGGCGAGGACGTCGATAACCGGTGCCACCTGGTCGCCACCGGAGTAGGCCCACGGCGAGGTCGTGTTCGCCAGCGGCCGCCAGCTGGTGTTGGAGAACGGGTCGTAGACCCCGCTAACCGCGTAGACGACGGTCTGCTCGGCTAGCGGCCAGGGCAACGGCACGATCAACCGGTTGCCGTCGATAGTCAACTCGAGCGGCTCAACTGTGAGTCCGCCGTCGACCCCGCCCGCTGCGGCGTCGCCCGGTCCGCCGACCCCGGGATCGTCGGCTTCAGCGCTACCAGCGGTTTGGGGCATCGCCGCCTGCGGGGGCAATGCCACGGCGCCGGCCAGCTCGCTGGTGGCGGCCGCGGGCGGCTCGTCGTAGCTGACCGCGAAAGCCCCAGCCGGGCTCAACCTCACCGCGTACTCCCAGCCGCCGCCTGCGGGCAGCAGCATGCCGGGGCCCACCAGCGTGATCTCGGAGCCGCCGGGTGCGGCGTCGAAGTAGACGTCGATGACCACGCCCGAGAAGCCGGCGGCCGAGCCGTCGTCGGGGTCGACGGCGCCCATCGTCACGGCCAGGGTCGCCAGGGCCGAGCCGGCGGCCGCTGGCGCGCGGCCCGCCCCGTCGGCGCCGGAGCCGTCAGCCGCTTGAGGCAGCGTGGTGATCACCACCTCATGGATGTCGAAGATCGCGCTGTGCGCGTAGATCGGCGAGGTCGGCGGCGTGAGCGTGCCGTCACCGAGCGCGTCGCTTGTCGGATCGGTGAGCGTCAGCGCCGCCAGCGTGACCAGGGTGATCAGGTGCATGACGTTAGTCTCAAAACGTAAATCTCCTCACGCTCGCGGCTCCAAGGCGCCCCTGGTCAGCCTCACCTCACGGGCCAGGCGCTGCTCCTGTCTGCGCGCGCCGCGCGCCAGTGCGACGAGTTCCGTGGCCAGGCGCACGCTGTCGTGCTGGGCTTTCGAACCCTCCATCAGCAGCGGTAGAGCGGTCATCTCGATGCCGGCCGCCTCGAAGCGGGAGCGCGCCGCGGCGACGACCTCGGCGTGTTCCTCGCGGTAGCTCTCGCGCCGCGCCGGGTCGAGGGGAGCGTCGTTGAACAAGACCACATCGGGCGGCCTGGCGCCGTGATCGAGCAGCGCTTTGACGTGGTCGAACGCGTCGTAACCGTCGGTCTCGCCGGCCTCGGTCATGATGTTCGAGACGTAGACGAGCTTGGCGTGGCTGCTGGCAAGCGCGGCCCGCACGGCCGGCACGAGCAGCGGCGGGATGGTGCTTGTATAGAGGCTTCCTGGGCCGAGGACGATGAGGTCCGCTTCCAACAGGGCCCGCTCGACCTCGGGCAGCGTGGTCGGCGCAGCGGGGGTGATGGCCACCGAGTCGACGGCGCCGCCGTGCTGCCGGCCCTCGACCTCGCCTCGCACGACGCTGCCGTCGTGCTTGGTCACCACCAGGGTTACCGGCTGGGCGGTGGCGGGGTAGACCGCCCCCGAGAGGTCGAGCAGCTCGTTTAGCACCCGCAGCGCTTGGCCGAAGTCGCCCTCGACCTCCATCAGCGTGGTGATGAACAGGTTGCCGAAGGTGTGACCGCTTAGCTCCTCGCCCCTCACGAAGCGGTACTGCAACAGCCGGCTGAGGCTCGATTCGTAGTCAGAGAGCGCCGCCAGGCAGTCGGTGAGGTCGCCAGGGGCCGGCATGTCGAACGCCTTGCGCAGCCTGCCGGACGAGCCGCCGTCGTCGCTTACGGCCACCACGGCGGTGAGGTTGGAGGTGTGCTCGCGAAGCCCGCGAAGGAGGTTCGAGGTGCCGGTGCCACCGCCGAGGATGGCGATCCTCGGGCCGCGGCCAAGGCGGATGCGGCGGTGCAGCACCTGTGCGGCCTCCTCGGGCTTCTTCATCCAGTTCGAGAGCAGCGAGCGGTTGAGCCGCGCCACCGCCGAGGTCGCGATGCCGGCGCCGAGCAGGATGAGGAACAGCGACGTCCAGCCCCCAAGCCGCTGCCAGGTGTCGCTCACCAGCGCCTCTTCGATTGGCCCGGAGAGGGCCCCGCGGCGCTCGTTGTAGAGCCACAGGACACCGGCGACTACCCCGCCGACGAGCGTGAGCGCGCCGAGGACGGCCACCGAGACGTGACGCTTGACGCCCATCCCTGGCACCATCCACAGTCGCCAGGAGTCGAGCACCGAGCGATTGGGCTCGTGGTTCACGGTTCGACGCCCGCTGGGGCGTGGTCGCCGCTACGGTGCTCGTTCATTGCCCGCTCGAGGTCGCGGTGCTGGACCACCGTCTGCAGGCCGTCGGCAAGGTCGTGGCTGAGGCGCTCGGCGACCGCCACCGACCGGTGCTGGCCACCCGTGCAGCCGATGGCGACCGTGTAGGCGCTGCGCCCGGCCGAACCGGCGGCCTGATGCGCCAAGGTCTTGATCAGGCTGCGCAGCTGGCTGTAGGTCTCCAGCGCCTCGGGCGTGAACACGTACGACTGGACCCGCTCGTCGGTGCCGGGCAGGGGCCGCAGCAGCTCGTCGTAGAACGGGTTGGGCATGCCACGAACGTCGAACACGACGTCGACGTCGGTCGGCAGACCGCGCTTGTAGCCGAAGGATATGAGGCGGAGCAGGAAGCCGTTGCCGTCGGTGAAGCGGTCCCACAGCGCCTGCGTGAGCGAGCGGGCCGAGGTGAGGGTAGTGTCGATCACCTCGTCGGCCAGCGCCCTTAGCGGCTCGAGCGCCAAGCGCTCGGCCGCCAGATCGGCGGTAAGTGTGCCCTGAGAGATGGGGTGCGTGCGGCGCGTGAAGTTGTAGCGCCGCACCAGCGTGTCGTCCGAGGCGTCGAGGAACAACACCACCGGGTCGTGCCCGACCGCCTCGAGCCGCCTGATCACGCCGGGCGCCGCGGCCAGGTACTGGCGGGCCCGGATGTCGATGCCGATCGCCAAGCCCTTGCTGTTGTTCTCCTCGACCAGGTCGATGAGCTCGGGCCACAGCGACGGCGGCAGGTTGTCGACGGTGTAGAAGCCGATGTCCTCGAGCGCGTGCAGCGCCGTCGACTTGCCGGAGCCGCTCACCCCCGTGAGGATCACCAGTGGTGGGCTCATGGCCGCACCACCTCCGCTTGCACGCCGGCGTAGCGGCAGGCGACGAGCATCTCGCCGCGCACGACGATGGCCACGTCGGCGATGCTCGCCACCAGCTCGCCTGGGCAGACCACGAGCGGCCCTGAGTCGCCGTCGAGCGCGACGAAGTCGGTCCCGGCGATGCGCCGCGCCTCGAAGCTGGCTGCCGCGG
>DASROV010000547.1:0-11753 GCA_035646755.1 Trueperaceae bacterium
GTTCAGCTCGAAAGAGGTAGGCGGAATGGCGGGAATCTCGGTGCTGACAGGGCCGCCCGCCGCGAGATAGGCCGCGAAGCCGCCATCGACGAACCTCACGTCCTCATGGCCGGCGTAACGCAGCAGCCACCAGGCCCGGGCCGCGTACATCGTGCCGGTCTGGTCGTAGACCACTACCGGAGTGCGCCGACCGATACCGAGCTCGCCGAGGCTGCGGGCGAACGCGGTCATGTCGGGCAGCGGGTGCCTACCCTCGCCGCGCTTGGCGGGCGCCGCCAGGTCACGGTCGAGGTCGAGGTGAACGGCGCCAGGGACGTGCCCGCGCGCGTACATCTCAGCGCCGGCCCGCGGCTCGGTAAGCTCGAAGCGGGCGTCGACGATCCTCAACTTCGGCTCGCCCAGACGGGCGATGAGCGCGCTGGCCGTGATGAGCTGACTGGCGGCGGCGGGCTCCTCATCCATGTCTCACATTCTACCGAAACCGCGTCGCCAAAAGAGGGCGCGTGGCTTCATGCATGAACGGCGTGACATCATCGCTGGCGATGGCACGCCGGATCGACAGCCCGAGTAATCCCTTGGTCAGAGCGCTTGCCGCCCTTAAGAACCGGCGCGAGCGTGAGCACAGCGGGACGTTCCTTGTCGAGGGCGCGCGCGAAGCCGCGCGGGCGGTGGCCGCCGGCATCGAGGTGATCACCATCCTGCACGCGCCGCAGCTAAGCGACAACGGACCGGAGGTCGCTAGAGTGCTCGAGCACGCCGCCAAGCATGACCTTGCTGTAGTCGAGCTCTCGCCCGCGGCGTTCGAGAGGGTCTCGCTCAGGCAGCACCCTGACGGCCTCGCACTGCAGGCGAAGCGCCCATACCGCGGGCTTGACTCGCTAGGCGCCCTTACTGGCGGTCTTGTGCTGGTCATGGACAGTGTCGAGAAACCAGGCAACGTTGGCGCCTTGCTACGCACCGCTGCCGCCGTAGGAGCCGTAGCCGTGGTCGTTACCGGCCACGGCACCGACCTGGAGAACCCCAACGTCGTGCGCGCCAGCCAGGGCAGCGTCTTCGCGGTGCCTGTGGCTGTCGCCGAAGCCGCCGCCACCATCGACAGGTTGAGCCGCGAGGAGGTGCGCATCGTGGCGACGACGCCGGCGGCGACAGCGCCGTACTGGGCGACCGACTACCGCGGCTCGGTCGCCGTCGTGGTTGGCGCCGAAGACATCGGGCTCGCGCCGCCGTGGTTGGCCGCGGCCGACGCGAGCGTGCGCATCCCCATGCACGCCGGCGCCACCGACAGCCTCAACGTCTCAGTGGCGGCGGCGGTGGTCCTTTTCGAGGCGGTCAGACAGCGGTCGAGTTGAGCAGCGACTTCACCGTCTCCCTGAAGTCCTTGCCTTCCAACGGCTTGTAGATAAGTGCTTCGGCTTTGGCCGCACGGATCTCGGCCTTGGTCGTGTCGTCGCGCAGCGCCGTTAGCATCACGACCGGCACGTCGCGCAGCCGCACGTTGCGTTTCATCCGCAGGCACACCTCGATGCCGTTCACGTTAGGCATCTTCACGTCGAGTATCGCGAGGTCAGGGGTGTTGTCCTTGAGGTACTGGAGCGCCTCGAGGCCGTCTTCCACCAGGTGAACGTCGTAACCGTCGACGCTGAGGAGCATATCGAGGATCATGCGCTGGCCGGGGACGTCGTCTGCAACCAAGATAGTGGCCACGCGTCAATATTACGCGACCGTCGCCGGCCGGTGGGGTAAAGGGCCTCACTGTCGCCCCGGCCGTATGCGCCACGTGTTGATACGCCGTCAGCTGCCCGGCCCGGCGCGTCGTTGACCGCACCTGCCCGGGGCAGACGCGGTAGCGTGTGTTGGTATCACCATCTCACGAAACGGAAGGAGCACAGTCATGATCAAGGAATTCCGCGAGTTCATCCAACGAGGCAACGTCCTGGACCTGGCGGTAGCGCGGTTATCCTCGCCACGGCGTTCGGAGCCGTCACGACATCGCTCGTCGATCAGGTGATCATGCCGGTTGTGGGCCTCGCCCTCGGCGGCGTCGACTTCTCAAACCTGGGGATCATCCTGGCTGATCGTGACCTGTATGCTTCGGCCGCCGAAGCCGTGGCGGCCGGCGCGCCGGTGATCCAGTACGGCGCGTTCATCAACACCGTCATCAACTTCCTCTTGATCGCCCTCGTGGTCTTCTTGATCGTCAAGGCCTTCAACGATATGAAGCGCCGCACCCAGAAGCCAGACGAGGCGCCCGCCGCCGCCGTCACTACCGAGGAGCGGCTGCTCGGCGAGATCCGCGACCTGCTCGCCACACGCAAGGACGTTCCTTAGCGTCAGTAGAGGATCATCAGTTCGAGCCTAGCGGGTCCGGCGCGTGAGATCGGCTCGGTGGCCACCAGGCCGATCGAGACCGGACCCGTAAGGCGCAGCAGCATGTTGGTGAAGGTCTCCTCGGTGACCGGCCCGAAGTCAGGCAGCTGACCCTCGTCGAGGCCGGCGCGACGCATCTTGCGGACCGCCTCGGTCTTGAGGTTGGCGAGGCTGTTGCGGATCTCGTCTTGCGAGATCGGCAGGTCGGAGGTGCCGAGATGAAGATGGCTGCTCACCACCAACTGACCGCGCTCGAACAACACCGTGTTCTCGATGGCCTCGACCAGCACGTCGATGGTGGAGCTTATCTGGTTGCTCGGCGAGATGAGCCGTATCAGGTCGGAGCCCGGTGTCTGCGTGATTACGTCGACTAAGAGGTTGAACTGTTCGGTCGTCACGCGGATGCGCTCGACGCCGCGCCGTGAGACGAACGTCGTCGCTTCGGCAATGAACGCCGCCAGCTCCTCGCGCGCCTCGGCCGCCGACTGCGCGAAAACGGCGCCAGAGTAGATAAGCTGATCGCGCACGAAGTAGACCTCGCCGCCCTCGAAGCGTCCCGCCTCCTGCTGCAGTTCGGCGAGCTGACGCGCCTGATTCTCGACCTCGGCCCGCAGGTCTCCAACCTCGGCCTGCAGCTCGAGCAGATCCTCGTTGCGACGCCTGATCTCAGCCTCGAGGCTGTCGTTGAGCGCGTCGAGCGAGGCGCTCTGTTGCTGCAGCCGTTCGTTCTCCAGGTTCAGGTTGGCGTTGCTCGCCATCAGCGCGTCGTTCTGCTGCTGGAGACCAGCGGCCTGGTTCCGTAGCTGTTCCGCGACGGCCTCGAGGTCGGCAACCTCCCGGTTGAGCCCTTCCAGACGGGTCGTCAACGAGGCGCTCTCCTGTTGCGCGTCGTCGCGCTCCGCCAAAGCGGTGTCGCGTTGCGCCAGGGCTTCCTGCCGCGACGCCTCCGCGGCCGCCTGCGCCGCCGCCGCTGCAGCCAGATCGGCCTCCGCCTGGCTGATTTCGGCCTGCGCGGTCTGGATACCCTGCTCCGCCTTCGCCAAGTCCAACGCGGCCTCGACCAGCTCGGCCTGCAGGCCACCAAGCTCGGACTGCAGCGCACCAAGCTGGTCGTCAGCCTCGGCGAGGTCCGCGCGCGCAGCGGTGACGTCCTGCTGCAGCCGGCCCGCCTCCGCCTGCGCGACCTCAGCCTCCTCTAGCGCCGCCTCGCGCTCGCTCCTGGTCTGTTCAAGGTCGGCCGTAGCGCTGTTGAGCTGCTCTTCGGTCTGCGTCAACTCGGCGGTGACCGCCTCGAGCTGCTGTTCGGCCGAGCTCACCTCGGCGACGGCCTGATCGACCTTCAGCTGCAGGTCGTCCCGCTGTTGCAGCAGGCTCTCACGCTCGCTCAACGCCGCGTCACGCGCGCTGATGGCGGCGTCGCGCTGGGCCTCGGCGGTCCGGATGGTCTCCTGCGCCACCTCCAGTTCGGCCCGCACCTCGGTTAGTTGCTCGTTCGCGTCGTTCACACGCTCGTCGAGCACACGCTGTTGGACCCGCAACTGGTTGAGCTCTTCGAGCGTGCGCTGGAAGTTGATGAGGGTGTCAGTGGCGTTCTGGAAGGCGAACGCGAGTACCGTTAGCGTGGTCAGCATGATCACGATGCCGGCGGCCACGCCGACGATCTGGCCGGTCCGGCGGGGCCTGGCGCCGAACAGGCTAAGGCGCCGCCGCCCCACATAGGTGCCAAGGCGGTCGCCGGCGAACGCGATGATGCCGGCAAGCACCACCAACGCAACGACCAGCAGGACGATGAACGTCATCGCCCTATGCCCCAGTCCATCACCGTGTGATCAGGCCGCATACCGGTCCTCAGAGCTGGAAGTCGTTCCCGAGGTAGTAGGTCCGAACCTCCGGATCGGCGGCGAAGGCGGTGGGCGTGCCGTCGAACCGAACGCGCCCATCGAACATCAGGACCACGCGGTCGGCGATGGCCAGCGTCTCCCTGACGCTGTGGTCGGTCATCAACACGCCCAAGCCGCGGCGCTCGCGCAGATCGTGGATAAGGGTCTGGATCTCTCTTATCGATTTCGGATCGACGCCCGTGAACGGCTCGTCGAGCAGCAGGAAGTCGGGGTCGATGGTGAGGCTGCGAGCGATCTCCAGCCTCCTGCGCTCGCCGCCGGAGAGCGTGTCGGCGCGGTGTTGTGCCAAGTGGGTGAGGTGGAACTCCGCGAGCAGGGCGTCGGCGCGTCGATCTTGTTCAGCGCGGTCGATGTCCTGGAACTCGAGGATGGCCAACAGGTTGTCGCGCACGCTCATGCGCCTGAACGCGCTCGGCTCCTGAGCGAGGTAACCGAGACCCAGGCCCGCACGGCGATGCATTGGCCAAGCGGTAATGTCCTGGCCGCCGAGGTCGATCTTGCCGCGGTTCGGACGCACGAAGCCGACGATCATGTAGAAGCTGGTGGTCTTGCCCGCCCCGTTCGGCCCCAAAAGCGCCACGATCTCGCCGCGTTTGAGGTCGAGGTCGAGCGAATCGACGACCCGGCGGCGGCCGTAGCGCTTGCTAAGGCCGCGCGCCTTCAGTTCGGGTTCGCCACGTCGGCTGGTCGGCATCCCCGGCGCCTGCCGGGTATCCGCTCCCTCAGCGACGACCGGCGAGATCGGCTCCGAGCCGTCAGACACGCGTTCCAGAGCCGACATATGCGGGCATGCTAGCACGCAGGCCGGTGAGAGCCGGGTGAAGCATGCCGCCTCCCGTCAACCCTCCAGGGCGACGAGGAAGGGCTCCTCAAGCGCCATGCACACCCAGCGCAAGAAACGCGCCGCCGCGGCTCCATCGATGAGCCTGTGGTCATAGCTGAGCGCCAACGGCATCACGGTTCGCGGTTCGAACACCGCGCTCTCCTTGTTCCACACCGGTTCCACCCTGGCGCGCGAGACGCCGAGGATGGCCACTTCGGGCGGCGTGACGATGGGCGTGAAGCCGACGCCGCCGATGCCCCCGAGGTTGGAGATGCTGAAGTTGCCGCCCTGCATCTCCTCGAGGCTCAGCTTGCGGTCCCTGGCCTTCTCAGCCAGCTCGCCGAGCTCCTTGGCGAGCTCGATCATGCCCTTCTTATCGGCGTCCTTCACCACCGGCACGAGTAGGCCGGCGTCGGTGTCGACGGCCACGCCGACGTTGATGTACAGCTTGCGAACTACCTCGAGCTTGTCGACATCGATGCTGGCGTTGAAGTCGGGGAAGCGTTTCAAGGCGACGGCCACGACCTTCAGCAGGATGGCCGTAGGCGTCAACTTCGCGCCGACCTCATCAGCCAGTGGCTGATAACGCATACGCAGCTTCTCGAGTTCGGTGATGTCGGCATCATCGAAGTGGGTGACCAAGGGCACGGTGCCCCAGGCCCTCGTCATGGCCTTGAGCGTGGCCTTACGGACACCGGACATCGCGATTCGCTCAGTCTCGCCGTAACGCGAGAAATCGGGAAGCGGTGCGCTCGTCGTCTGTCCCACTGCCGGCGCGACCAGGCTGCCGGCACCGCTAGAGGCGCTCCTCACGTCCGAAGCCGAGATGCGCCCAAGTACCCCAGAGCCGTTTACATGGTGGATGTCGACGCCGAGTTCGCGCGCCAAGCGCCTTACCGACGGAGCGGCGGGCACCAGTCTGTCGTGATCTTCGCGCTCCTCCTGGCCAGCCGCCGCTCCCGGCCGGGCGCCAGAGCGCCCACCCGCGGGCTCCTGCCGCGGTTGCGAGCCGACTTCGCTGGCCCCAGCTCGTGCCGTCTCGGGTTTCGCCTGCTCCGGACCGGCCGGCTCGGGCTCCTCCTGCTTCTCGGACGCGGCCTGCTGCTCCGGCTCGGCCTTCACCGGCTCAGGCTCGCCGGCGCCGGCGCCCTCACCCTCACCCTCACCCTCTTCGATGATGACGAGGACGGCACCGATCTTGGCCTCCTCGCCCTCCTTGACGTTCACCTGCTTGACGACGCCGGCGACGGTGGAGGGAACTTCGACGACCGCCTTGTCGGTCTCGAGTTCGACCACCGGCTGGTCCTTGTTGATGCGGTCGCCTTCCTTCACCAGCACGCCGACGACGGTTCCAGATTCGATGCCTTCACCCACGTCCGGCAGCGTTACTTCGGTCGCCACGAGATCTCCTTTTCCACTCGATCAAGTCACCTCGGCAAACTACGCCGTGCGATCATGTCTAGCCAGCTCAGGTAGTTCAGTCATGGTAGGGATCGGCCTTGTGCGGATCGATCCCAAGCGCGTCACGCGCGCTGGCCACGACCGAGACCTCGAGCTGCCCTTCCTGCGCCAAGGCTTGAAGCGTGGCCAGGACGATGTGCTTGGCGTCGACCTCGAAGAAGTCGCGCAGCTCCTCCCTGGCCTCACTGCGGCCGAAGCCGTCGGTGCCGAGAGCGACCATCGGCTTGGGCAGGTGCCGGGCCAAGACGTCAGGCAACACCTTAAGGTAATCCGAGGCCGCCACGAACACGCCCTTGGCGTTCTCCAGCGTGCGGTAGGCGTACGACTTGCGAGGCTCGGCAGCCGGCTCGAGGCGGTTGGCCCGTTCGGTGATGAGCGCGTCGCGGTGAAGTGCCTTGTAAGAGGTCACGCTCCACACGTCGGCGGCCACACCGTAGTCACGCTCCAGGATCTCCTGAGCCTCGAGGACGCAGTTCATGATGCTGCCGCTGCCGAACAGCTGGGCGCGGAGCTTGGCGCGCTTCTTCTCGCTCGGGCGGAAGAGATAGAGACCGTTGAGCACGCCCTCCTTGAGCTCCGCGGCGCTGAGGTGCTTGGGCGCGCCTGGCTGCAAGTAGTTCTCGTTGCCTACCGTGAGGTAGTAGAAGACGTCCTCCTGCTCTTGGTACATCCGCCGCAGGCCCTCGCGAACGATGATCGCAAGCTCGTGGGCGAACGCCGGGTCGTAGGCGAGCAGGTTGGGCACCGGCAGGGCCAGCACGTGGGAGTGCCCGTCCTGATGCTGCAGGCCCTCACCCGCTAACGTCGTGCGGCCGGCGGTGGCGCCGATGAGGAAACCGCGCGTGCGGCTGTCGGCGGCGGCCCAGATGAGGTCACCGATGCGCTGGAAGCCGAACATCGAGTAGTAGAGGAAGAACGGGACGGTGTTGACGCCGTAGTTGGCGTAGGCCGTGCCCGCGGCGATGAATGACGACATCGAACCCGCCTCGGTGATGCCCTCCTCGAGGATCTGACCGTCGGTCGACTCCTTGTAGTAGAGGAGGTTGGCGCTGTCGACCGGCTCGTACAACTGGCCGACCGGCGAGTAGATGCCTATCTGCCTGAACAGCGCCTCGAGGCCGAAGGTGCGTGCCTCATCGGGGACGATCGGGACGATGAGATTCTTCCAGTCGTCGTCGCGTAGCAGCTTGCGCAAGATGTTGACGATGACCATGGTCGTCGACACCGTGCGGTCACCGGAAGCTTCCATGAACTCGTCGAAAGTCTCTTCAGCGGGCGCTTTCACCGGCTCGGCGACGACCTTACGCTCCGGCTGGAAGCCGCCAAGCGCTTCTCGGCGCGCCATAAGGTACTTGTTCTCTACGCTGTCGTCAGCGAAGCGGAAGAACGGATTGGTTGCGATCTGCTCGTCGCTTATGGGCAGCTCGAAGCGGTCGCGGAAGGCGCGCATCTCGTTCTCGTCGAGCTTCTTCTGCTGGTGCGTGACGTTCTGCGCTTCGCCGGCTGAGCCCATGCCGTAGCCCTTTACCGTGCGCGCGAGTATCACCGTGGGCTGCCCCTTGTGACTGGTGGCGGCCTCGAAAGCGGCGTAGACCTTGACTGGGTCGTGACCGCCGCGGTTGAGGCGGTTGAAGTCGGCGTCGCTGAAGTGCGCGACGAGCTCCTTGAGTTCAGGCGTGTTGAAGAAGCGCTCCTTCAACTCCGGCCCGCCGAACGCCGCGTAGCGTTGCGATTCGCCGTCGACAAGCTCCTCGAAGCGCCTTATGAGCGCGCCGGTGGTGTCCTTCTTTAGCAGTTCGTCCCAGGCGCTGCCCCAGGCGACCTTGATTACGTTCCAGCCAGAGCCGCGGAAGATGCCCTCGAGCTCCTGGATGATCTGGCCGTTGCCGTACACCGGCCCGTCGAGGCGCTGCAGGTTGCAGTTGAGCACCCACACCAGGTTGTCGAGCTTGGCGCGCGAGGCCACACGGATGGCGCCGAGGGTCTCGGGCTCATCGGTCTCACCGTCGCCAACGAAGGCCCAGACCTTGCCGCTGCCCTTCTCGTAGAGACCGCGGTCTTCGAGATAGCGCCGGAAGCGCGCCTGGTAGATCGAGAGGATGGGGCCCAGCCCCATCGAGACGGTCGGAAAGCTCCACAGGTCGGGCATCAGCCACGGGTGGGGGTAAGAGGACAACCCGCGTGGCTCGCCGAGCTCGCGCCTGAAGTTGAGCATCTGCGCGTCGCTAAGCCGGTTCTCGAGGTAGGCGCGGGCGTAGAAGCCGGGGCTGGCGTGGCCCTGGAAGTAGATGAGGTCGGCGTCCTTTCCGCTTGATGGGCCGCGGAAGAAGTGGTTGAAGCCGACCTCGTAGAGCGTGGCGGCCGAGGCGTAGGTCGCGATATGGCCGCCGATGCCCGGCGAGGCCTTGTTGGCGTGTACCACCATGGCCATGGCGTTCCAGCGGATCATGTTGGTTATGCGCTTCTCGACCTCGAGGTCGCCCGGGTACTCCGGCTCGTCGGCGGGGGCGATGGTGTTGATGTAGGAGGTGTCCGACTCGAACGGCAGCGCGATGCCGTGCCTCTCGGCGTGCGACTCGAGCGCTTCGATTATCTGCATGACGCGTTCGGGCCCGCCGCTTGCCAGCACGTAGTCGAGCGATTCGAGCCATTCACGCAGTTCGACCTTGTTGAGTTCCTGTAGCTCGCCTGGTTCCAGCTGCGACCTGTCGAGGTCAAGCAGTTGATCAAGAACGTCTGTCATCTTAGAGTTCGTCCTCTCACCTGTGAACGCCCCCTGTCGATGCGGGCGGTGGTTCTTACATGTCGAAGCCGCGGACGCCGGCGTTCACAACCGCGCGTCCGGCGACCCCTATCGCAAGCCATTGTAAGCCACGGCTTCCCCGGCTCACGGGAGGGGTGTTACTCGCCGTTAGACAGTTCGGCCGACCGCCAAGCTGCCGATTCCCCGCAACACGCCGCGCACGATCTCTTCGGCTCGCTCGGCGGCGGCGGCGGTGAAGGCGCGGAAGTCTACCTGCGCGCTGTGGTTTGCGCTGTCGCTGATGCTGCGCACGATCACGAACGGCACCGCCCAGCCGCTGCACACCTGAGCGCAGGCGGCGCCCTCCATCTCGGCGCACAGCGCGTCGAACCGCTCGCGGATGTCGCCGGCCAGCTCGGACGAGGCGACGAAGTGGTCGCCCGAGGCGATGCGCCCGACGAAGGTGCTCACCGCGTCGAGCTCTTCTGAAGCGGCACGCGCCAGCTCGACGAGCCGGTCGTCGGCCGCGAAGGCGAGGCCTGAACCGGGCACCTCCCCAGGCCGGTAGTCGAGGGCGGTGACGTCGACGTCGTATTGCACGGCGTCGGAACTGATGACGACGTCGCCGACCTCGAGGCGCGTATCGAGCGCCCCGGCCACGCCGGTGAAGACCACGCTGCGCACCCCCCGGTCGATGAGCAGTTGGGTGAGCGCCGCAGCGTTCACCTTGCCAACGCCGCACTCGGCGAGCAGTACCAGCACCCCGTCGAGGCGCCCTTGGTAGACGTTGAACGGGCCGGCGGCGAGGTCAACGGGGTCGGCAAGCGCGGCGCGCAGGCGCGCGACCTCCTCGCTCATCGCGCCGATGACGCCGACGGGCTCGAGCGTCACCGCGGCGCGGCGTTGAACACCAGGCGCCCGAGGAAGGCTCCCGCCACGACCGCCACCGCGCCGACCCCGATGAGGAGCCAGTCGACGCCTTGTTGATCGGAGAAGAACGCCGCCGCCAAGAGGCCGGCTGCCAGCGCCACGCCGGAGATGCTGGTCATGGTCAACGGGTTGGGCGTGCCGCGGCGAGACAGGAACAGCTGCGAGAAGTAGCCGAACAACAAGAAGAACCCGGCCCCGACGAGGCTCTGCTGCAAGGACTTGTCCTCGACCGGGACCGCAGCCTGCAGGACGATGAAGAACACCGTGGCGATCATGAAGGCTCCCGAGAACCGCCCCGGCAGCTTCTTGCGCTCCTGAGGCGTTAACGGTCGGCCCGGCTCGCGCACCGCGGCCTTCTCCCCCGTTTCGCTGGAGCGAGCCGGTTTGGCCTTGCTCTCCTCGCGACGCCGGTCACGACGCTGACGCAGCGTGGCGACACGTTCGCGGCGGGCCGCCTTCTTCCTTGCCTTCTCCTCCTCGGCCTTCTTGTCGAGCTTGGCTTGGGCCCGGCGGATCTGTCGGTTCATGGGCCGTAGCATAACCACAGCGTGCTAGGCTCACCGGCGCCGATGACCGACCAGATGCTCCGCCGGATAGCGGCAGAACACGGCACGCCTACCTACGTCTACTACCTCGACAAGATCACCGCGCGCTACCGCGAGGTGAGCGCGGCGTTCCCGGGAGCGAGCGTCCACTACGCGGTTAAGGCCAACGGCCTCGGCGCGGTGCTCTCACATCTGCGCCAGTTGGGTGCGGGCGCCGAGGCCCTCACGCTTGGCGAGTTGGAGCGCGCCCTGCGAGCCGGGTTCGAGCCGAGCCGCATCGTCCTCGGTGGGCCCGGGCACACGGACGCGTTGGCCCAGCGCGCCGTGGCTGCTGGCGTTACGCTCGTAAGCCTCGACTCGCGCGGCGCCTGGGACGTCTGGAAGGACGTCGACGCGCCACACACGCGCTTCGTCGTGCGCCTCAACCCGGCGTTCGACCCGCGCACGCACGAGCACCTCGCCACGGCCGCCGCTCACTCGAAGTTCGGCGTACCGCACTACGAGGCCGTCGCCATCGCCGAGGAGATCGCGGCCAGTGAACGGCTGGCTGGGTTCCACGTGCATGCCGGTTCGATGATCGACGACCCGACCGTTGCCGAGCTCATCGTCGCGGCGCTCGAGCCGCTCTACCAGCGCTTCAGCGGCCTGGAGGTCGTCGACGTCGGCGGCGGCTACGCGGTGCCCGACGCCCCCCTGACGCAGTTCGCGGCACCGTTGCGCGCGTTCGCCGCCCGTCAGAAGGTGCGGCTGATCATCGAACCGGGACGCTTCCTGGTGGCCGAGGCGGGGGTGTTGCTCAGCCGGGTGCTGCACGTCAAGACCGGCGGCGCTGTCGACCACGTCATCGCCGATGCCGGCATGGCCGACCTGCTTAGGCCGGCGCTGTACGGCGCCAAGCATCCGATAAGGATCGTGGCGGGCGCGTCCGAGGCGGGGGACGGGGTCGGAGCGCTTCCGGCGGCCGCGGCAGCAACCGTCGATGT
>DASROV010000548.1:0-4114 GCA_035646755.1 Trueperaceae bacterium
GCATCGACGGCAGCGGCTGACGGCAGACGAGCTCGCCCGGCTCACCGCTTACCTCCGTACCACTCTCGTCGAGGACGACGAGGTCGACGCCGAGTCCGGGCCTCTGGATCTCCCCGGCGTAGACCGGCAGGGTCGGCACCCCGAGCATGAAGCAGCCGACGATGTCGGTGCCGCCCGAGATGCTCGCCAGGTGCACGTCGGGCTTCACCTCCCGGTAGACGTATTCGAAGCCTGCGGGCGAAAGCGGCGAGCCCGTTGACGCCACGGTCTTGATGCTGTTGAGGTCAAAGCGCTCGGCCGGCCGGCTGCCCGCCGCCTTGAGCGTGTGCAGGTAGCGGGCGCTGGTGCCGAAGAAGGTAACTTCATGCCGCTCGGCGACCTCGAACGGCCGCTCAAGCTCTGGATGCGCCGGGGAGCCGTCGTAGAGCACCAACGTGGCCGCTCGCGCCAACGCCGACACCAGCCAGTTCCACATCATCCAGCCGCAGGTGGTGAAGTAGAAAGCGCGGTCGCCGGCGCGGATGTCGCAGTGCAAGAGGTGCTCCTTGGCGTGGGTGAGCAGTACGCCGCCGGCCCTGTGCAACATCGCCTTGGGCGTGCCGGTAGTTCCTGAGGAGTACAGCACGTAGAGCGGATGGTCGAACGGCAGGTCGACGAGGAGCGGAGCGCGGTCGGCAGCGTCGGCGGCCCTGGCCAGGAAGTCGCCCCAGCGCTCGACCCCTGCCGGCACGCTTGGCTCCGCTCCCGGATACGGCAAGGCGACGACGGCGGCAAGTGAGGTCTCGCTGGCGCCGGCACCGGCCAGCTCTCGAGCGACCCGCGTCACGGTCGCCGCGGTGTCGAACCAGCGGCCGCCGTAGCGGTAACCGGTTGTCACGAACAGCGCCTTCGGCTCGAGCTGCGAGAAGCGCGCCACGGCGGCTTCGGCGCCGAAGTCGGGTGAGCACGACGAGAACACCGCGCCGAGGCCCGCGCAGGCGAGCAGCAGCGCTACCGTCTCCGGCACGTTGGCCGCGAACGCTGCGACCGCGTCGCCCTCCGCGACGCCGAGGTCCATCAACGAGCCTTGGATGGCGGCGACCAGGTCCCTCAGCTCGCGGTAGCTGAGCGTGGTGCCGGCACCGTCTTCGACCTCCGCGATTATCGCGAGCTGGTCGGGGTCGGCAAGCTCGGGCGGGTAGAGCAGCGCCCGCGCGTAGTTGAGGCTGGCGCCGGCGAACCAGCGCGTGCGCGGCGGCGGGTCGCTCGAACGAACCTCGGCGACCTGCCCGTCCAACGGCAGGCCGACGTACCGGGCGAGCAGCTCCCAGAACTCCTCGGGGCGAGCCACGCTCCAGGCGTGCAAGGCGTCGTAGTCGGGCAGCGCGCGCCCCGCATGCGCTTCGGCCGCGCGCCTGAACGCCTCCATGGCGGAGGCCTCGATGCGCGCCTCAGACGGGCGCCACAACGGCTCTGGCACAGGCTGCTCTGGCACAGGTCAAGTGTACCGGCGAAGCAGCGAGTGTACCCTTGGTCCGTGATCTTCAGAGGTCGTCAACGCTCGCGGGCCGGTGCGGACGGTGAGCCTGCACGACGTGGGCTCGGCCGCGAAGACCTCGGTCAACTTACTCGCCTGCTCGCCTACACGCGGCCGTACCGGGGCTGGCTGAGCGCGGGCATAGCCGCCGTGGCGGTGGCCGGTGGCCTCGGCCTGCTGTTCCCCCTCATCATCCGCGACCTCCTCAACACCGCCTTCGCTCCTGGCGTGGCCGGCGCGACCGCAGGCCGCGCCCTCGACCGCACAGCCCTGTTGCTCTTCGCGCTCATGCTCGTGCAGGCCGCGTTCAACTACGTGAGGACCTACGGTCTCGGGCGGGTAGGCGAAGCGGTTGTCGCCGATCTGCGCAAGGCGCTCTTCGCGCACGTGCTCAGCCTCGACCTCGACTACTTCGCCCGCAGCAAGACCGGCGAGATCACCTCGCGCCTGACCTCCGACATCGCCACCGTGCAGGCGGCGGTCTCCCAGGCACTCGCGCAGCTCGTCAACCAGGGCATCACCCTCGTCGGCGGCATCGCCGTGCTGTTCGTGCTCGAGGCGCGGCTGACGCTGGTGATGATTGCCGTGCTGCCGCCCGTGGTGCTGGCCGCCGCCTTCTTCGGCCGTCGCCTGCGGCGCGTGAGCACCGGCTTCCAGGACCGCCTGGCGGCGGCCAACGCCAACGCCGAGGAGGCCATCGCAGGCGTGCGGGTGGTCAAGTCGTTCACGGCCGAGGGGCTCGAGTCGCGTCGCTACGCCGGCTCCATCGACGACTCGTTCGAGATGGCGCTCAAGCGCGTGAGGCTGCGCGCGCTGTTCACCCCCACCGTCATCCTCGCGGTGTTCGCAGGGCTTGGCGTGGTGCTGTGGTACGGCGGCCGCCTGGCGCTGTCGGGCGACCTCCAAGGCGGCGACCTCGTGGCGTTCTTGCTCATCACGATGTTCGTCGCCGGCTCGCTCGGCAGCTTCACGGGCCTGTACGCCCAGCTCCAGGAGGCGATCGGCGCGTCTAGGCGCATCTTCGAGCTGCTCGACGAACGGCCCACCATGGCCCGCCCGGTTGGTGCCACCGCCGCCGTGCCCATGGGCCGCGTGACTGGCGTGGTCACGTTCGAGGACGTCTCGTTCCGCTACGGCGGTCGCGGCGACGACCACGTGCTGGTCGGCATCGATCTCACGGCCCATGCCGGCGAGGTAGTGGCCATCGTCGGGCCGAGCGGCGCCGGCAAGTCGACCCTTGTCAGCCTGGTCCCGCGCTTCCACGATCCAACCCAGGGCAGCGTGAGGGTCGACGGGGTCGACCTGCGGCAGCTCGACCTGCAGGAACTGCGGTCGCACGTCGGCATCGTCCCGCAGGAGACGACGCTGTTCTCGGGAAGCGTTGCTCAGAACATCCGCTACGGCCGACCCGGAGCCAGCGACGACGAGGTAATGGAGGCCGCCACCGCCGCCAACGCGCACGACTTCATCAGCGCCTTTCCAGACGGCTATAAGACCACTGTCGGCGAGCGGGGGCTGCAGCTGTCCGGCGGCCAGAGGCAGCGCGTGGCGATAGCGAGGGCGCTGCTCAAGAACCCGCGCATCCTCATCCTCGACGAGGCGACAAGCTCCCTAGACAGCGAGTCGGAGGCGGCGGTCCAGGCCGCGCTAGAGCGGCTGATGCTTGGCCGTACGACGTTCGTCATCGCCCACCGCCTCAGCACCGTGCTCGGCGCTGACCAGATCGTCGTGCTCGCCGACGGCCGCATCGTCGAGCGCGGCACGCACGCCGAGTTGGCCGAGCGAGGCCACCTCTACAGCGAGCTGTTCGAGCGGCAGCTGAGCGCGGGCCTTAAGGCGCGGCGCTGACGCCCCCGACCTCTGCAGCGTCGTAAGCTGGATGGTCATGCCGCTCACGGTCCACTCGCAGTTCGAGCCAAAGGGCGACCAGCCCGACGCCATCGCCGGCCTGGTCGAGGGCCTGTCAGACGGCCTGCGGTTCCAGACCCTGCTCGGCGCCACCGGCACCGGCAAGACCTACACCATGGCCAAGGTCATCGAGGCCACCCAGCGCCCGGCGCTGGTGTTGGCGCCGAACAAGATCCTCACGGCCCAGCTGGCATCGGAGTTCAAGGAGTTCTTTCCCGACGCCGCCGTCGAGTTCTTCATCTCCTACTACGACTACTATCAGCCGGAGGCGTACGTCCCCGCTCGCGATCTCTTCATCGAGAAGGACTCGAACATCAACAACGAACTCGAGCGCTTGCGCCACTCGACGACCCGCAGCCTGCTGACGCGCAAGGACGTGATCGTGGTGGCCTCGGTATCGGCCATCTACGGCCTCGGCTCCCCCGACGAGTACGAGAAGCTCCACCTGCTTCTCGACGTCGGCCGCCGCATGCCGCGTGACGCGATCCTCGAGACGCTGGTACGCCAGCAGTACGAGCGCAACGACATCGAGCTCGCCCCCGGGCGCTTCCGGGCGCGCGGCGACGTCATCGAGATCTGGGCAGCCTATGAAGAGCAGCCGATGCGCATCGAGCTGTGGGGCGATGAGATCGACCGCATCACGATGATCGACCCGCTCACGGGCGACGAGACCGCCGAGATAAAGAGCAC
>DASROV010000549.1:0-3324 GCA_035646755.1 Trueperaceae bacterium
AGGTATCCCCAGGGGCTCGCGGCGCTCAGAGGTAGGTGGCGCTCGTCCACAGGTGGAACAACGCATAGGCGCGATACGGTCGCCAAGCCTCGGCCATCGCGGCCGCCTGCTTAGGGCTGTCGACGCCCAGCGCCCGGCGCAGCACCAGGTCGCCAGGGACGAAGCCGTCGTGATCGCCCAATGCGCGCACGCTCAGGTAGTCGACTGTCCATGGTCCGATGCCGGGAATGGCGAGCAATGCGTCTCGCACCTCACGCAGCTCCACTGTCGGTTCGAGACTTAGGCCGGCTGCGAACGCCGCCGCCAAGCTCACCACCGTACGAGCGCGTGAGCCGGTGACGCCGACGACCCGTTGCAGCTCGTCGGGCGTTATCGAGGCGAGGACCTCAGCAGTGGGGTACACGCTGAAGCCGTCCAGCACCGGCGTGCCATACGCCGCTAACAAGCGGCCGCCGAACGTGCGTGTCGCCGCCAGCGAGACTTGCTGGCCGAGGACCGTCATGACGGCCCCTTCGAACGCGTCGGCGTAACCCAACACGCGCAGCCCCGGCCTGATCGCCAGCAACGGTCCGACGACCGGGTCTTGAGCCAGCGCGGCGGCTACCGCCGTCGGGTCCGCGTCGAGGTCGAGCCATCGCCGCACCATCGCCGCAAGCCACACCTTGTCCTCTACCGGGGGCTTGGCGATGACGCTCACCTGCCCAGCGTCGAAGCTGACTGTCACCACCGCCGGCCCGCTCGGCGTGCGCACGGCTCGAGAGTGATTCCGCGCAGCCAGGTCGGTGAGTTCTAGCCCATGAACGGCATGCGCCGCGAGAGCCGCCAGCATGGCACCGGCATGGTACGGCTCCTGGAAGGACAATTTAAGAGGTATGACCGGGCCCATGCCGTAGCTTAAGCAGGCTCGTCGGGGGTGGAAGACGTCGGCCGCTTGTCTCGCCTGGAAGGCGCAGTCTCGGCGCAGTGGGAATGAGGAAGTTAGAGTGTTCGCTCGTGGCGCAGAATCTATACGACGACCCAGAGTTCTTCGCGGGGTACAGCCAGCTCAGACGCTCGGCGCAGGGGCTGGCTGGCGCTCCGGAGTGGCCGGCGGTCAGGGCGCTCTTGCCGGATCTAACAGGCAAGCAGGTCGTCGACCTCGGGTGCGGCTTCGGTTGGTTCTGCAGGTGGGCGCGTGAGAACGGTGCAGCAAAGATCGTGGGCTACGACCTCTCCGAGAAGATGCTGGAGCGGGCCAGGCACGACACTGAGGACGAAGGCATCGAGTATGTGAAGGCGGACCTTGAGCTCTTGGAGCTCAGCGACCAAACCTTCGACTTCGCCTACAGCTCGCTTGCCCTCCACTATGTCGCGGGATTCGCTCGGCTCGTGAAGATGGTCCACCAATGCCTTGTCCCGGGCGCCCGCTTCGTGTTCACCATCGAACACCCCATGTATACGGCGCCGGTCCGCCCAAAATGGGTTCGGGACGCCGATGGTCGTAAGAGCTGGCCGATAAACCAGTACGCAATCGAAGGGACGCGCGTTACGAACTGGTTCACCGAGGGTGTCGTAAAACAGCACCGGATGCTCGGAACGACCTTGAACAGCCTCATTGACGCCGGCTTCACCGTCCGCCACGTGCGGGAGTGGAGCCCTACTACGGATCAACTAGTTGAAGACCCCTCCCTGGCCGCCGAGATGGCGCGGCCCGGGTTCGTGATCATCGCTGCTGAGCGCTGAGGCTGCTTACCGGATGAACCTGAACTACTTCGAGCAGGACATGGGGCGCGTGGCTGAGACCGGTTTCGTCGAGAAGCAGGTCGAGGTGTCCGGCTAATTGACCAACTACGCGGAGGGGCCGGACAACGGCCTCCCGCTGTTCCTCGTACATGGACAAGCCTCTGACTGGGAGGACTACGCCAAGGTGTTGCCCGGCCTGGCGGAGAGCTTTCACGTGTTCGTGGTGGCTGTGTACGGCCACGACGACTCCGCCCGCTTGCCGCAGGAGGAGTACATACCACCGGGGGCAGACTCGCGGTCGCGACGCATGACTTCCTCGCTCAGAACGAGGAGGAGGACTTTGTGCGCTTCCCGGGGAGCGGCTGGTTCTACTTCTTACCGCCAATGGTCATCACGTTCTTCCGAGCCATACAGGACTACAATCCCGTCTTCGGCGCCGTCCCCGGGTACTAGAGCTTGGGTGTGGATAGGAGCCTGATACCCTTCACGTCCTCGAAGTGCTTGCGGTTATTGGTGAGCAGCGGGAGGTCGAAGTAGCGGGCAGTGGCAGCCACCCACCCGTCTTGCGCCGCAATGGGCCGACCGGCCGCGGCCGCTCGGCCTGGATGCGTGCCCACTCCCGGGCCAAGCCCAGCTCGAAACCTAGCACCGCATACCGTTCCGTAAGGAGCCAGTCAAGCTCAGCACGGCGCCGTTCCCCCCAATGGTTCAACTCGGCCCAAGCGAACAGCTCCGCCGCGCTTACGAACGACACGCCCAACGGGTGCCCTCTGACCTGCTCGAAGTACGCCTCGCCTCAGGCGTCGCCCCTGAGGATGAACTAGGCCGCGTCGGTGTCGAGCAGGATCACTCCAGTTCACTCACACGGTCACGTTCGAGGCTGCGCCGGCGCCCATCCGCGAGATAGGCCAGAAATTCATCGTTGTCATCCTCACGCCAGAACTGGCTGCGGAAATCCTCCAACCGCTCAGCGACTAGTACTTTTCCCGCCGTGGCATGGCCAGCTCCATTCTGACGCGCGAGGAACTCCTTGAGCGCCACGTTGGCTAGGTAGTTGCGCGAGCGTTCAGAGGCACGAGATAAGCTTTCGAGCTGCTCGAACGTCTCTTCATCCGTCCTAATTGTAATCGCTTTGGGCACATCCGCCTCCTTTGCAATCACTGCACATCATATCGACCTGAGGCTCACAAAACTGTTGCCAGTCAGCGACAACTACGTCGCGCCTCAAGTCAACAGCAGATGTAGGAGCGACGGTTAAGGGAGCACCGACGCGCGATGAGCGCAACAGTTCTCGTAGAGCGAGGAAGTGAGCGTCTGGACGTTCACGACAACCAGGTCAAGCGGATTTGCCTCAAGGATGTCGCGAAGAAGCTGAGCCTCGCGCAGGAGGACGATAGTGAATAAGGACATTGAGCACTACCTCTCTCTGCCCTACAAACTCGAGATAGTTCCGCTCAGCGAAGATGATGGCGGCGGCTACTACGCTCGCTACATCGATTTCGGCACCAGCGCCCACGGCGACGGCGCCACGCCCGGCGAAGCAGCCGACAGCGCGCGAGTGGGACTGAGGGCGGCGCTCGAGGTGATGTTAGATAATCGCGA
>DASROV010000550.1:0-2704 GCA_035646755.1 Trueperaceae bacterium
GCAGTCTCGCGCGACGCCGTGCCCGTGCGTTCGACGGTGGCCGAACGCCTCATCGCGACAGGAGCGGGCGGCGGCTCAGCGGGCGGCGGCTCGGGCCACGGAGCCCCTGGCGCCGAGCTCGAGCTGACCGCGGACGAGCGCCGGTTGGTCGAGGAGGCCGACGGCGTGCGCACGATCACCCGCATCGCCCTCCAGACCGGGATCGACCCCGACCGGGCCGCGGTCGTCGCCGAGCGCTTGGTGCGGACCGGCGTGCTCAAGCTGAACAACCGCCGCGTGAGGACCGCGCGGCTGGTGACCCGCCTCACCGCCCTGCCGCTCGAGCCTGGCGTCGTCGGCGTCGATCAGAGCATCGTCAAGGCGTGGGAGAAGGCGCTGGAGATCGACGTCACCGAGGTCGCCTGCCGCCGGGACGACGGCACCGTGCTGCTGTTCTCGCTGCAACTGGTGAGCGGCGCCGGGCCGTTCCTCGAGATAACCCGTGACACCCTGGTGCGCGCCAACCTGGTGGCCAACGAGGCGCTCCTTGTGCGCCCCTTGCGACCCCAGCCAGACGCGTGAGCGACGACCTCGACCCGAAAGTGGCCGTGCCGGTCGCCGCGCAGCCAGCCGCGGAGAACCCTGCGGAAGGCGCCGCGCATCGCGACACCGCCGCCATCGAGGAGGGCGCCGTAGCCGCCGCCGGTTCGCTGCTGGCCTGGCGTCGGCAGCCGTTCCCGGTCGACTGGGACGCCGAGTTCGACGTCGCCGGTCCGCTGGTACTCGAGATCGGTTTCGGCGACGGCCGCTTCACCGTGAGGCGCGCGCTCGCCGAGCCGGGCACCCGCTTCGTGGGGCTCGAGGTGTCAAGTGGCAGCTTGCAACGGGCGCTGCGACGGTTGCAGCGTGCCGGCATCCGCAACGTCCGCATCGCCAAGGTCGGCGCCGAGTTCGGCCTGCGGCAGCTGTTCGCGCGCGCGATTGTGAGCGCGATCGTCGTGAACTTCCCCGACCCCTGGCCCAAGGAGAAGCACGAACGGCATCGGCTGCTGAAGAGGTCGTTCTTCGAGCTGGCCGCCACCCGACTGGCGCCCGGCGGTGAGGTGAGGCTGGCGACAGATCACACCGCCTACCTCGAGTTCGCGCTTCGCGAGGCGGCTGCCAGCGGGCTGTTCGCCGCCACGTTCCCCCAGCCGCCGGAAGACGTCTTCGAGACGAAGTACGCTCTTAAGTGGCGCGAGCAGGGGATCGACCTCAACTACGTCGTCTTCGCGCGCAGTCACCAGGCGCCAGACGGCTTCGCGCACATCGAGAGGCCAACCGAGATGCCACATTCGCTGTTGTCTGGCAGATTGCCGACTTCCGCGCCGCTTGCCAAGACCGTCATCGCCTACGGCGGGGGGCACGTCGTGCTGCACGAGGCGGCGGGCGTCATGGTAGCCGAGCGCGAGCACGGCGATCGCTGGCTGATCCGCGCGACGGTCGAGGAGCCCGACCTCAAGCAGCAGCTGCTTGTGCTCGTGCAGCAGCGCCGGCCTGACGAGGTGATCGTGCGGCTCGAGTCGTTCGGCGACCCGGTCATCACCCACGCGGTCAGGGGCGCGGTGCACGCCGTGACCGACTGGCTGGAAGGCAATACCGACCTGTCTGTCAAGCAGAGGAACTACTGATGGCCGACGTCGGCGCGGCCACCGCCGGGATCCTCACGCTCGAGGGCTTCAACGCGCGGCACGGCTTCACGACCCGCCGCGGCGGCGTTAGCGAGGGCGCCTACGCGTCGCTCAACCTCGGCCTCAGCTCCGGTGACGACCCGGCCAAAGTCGGGGCCAACCGCGACAAGTTGGTCGACGAGCTCGGCGTTACGCGTGCCCAGGTCTGCGGCTACCATCAGGTGCACGGCGACAAGGTGATGCGCGCAGCGCCAGGCTGGTTCGACGAGCAGGCCGACGCCGCGGTGAGCGACGATCCGGAGCTCCTGCTCGTCGTCAGCGCCGCTGACTGCTTCCCCGTGCTGTTCCACGACCCCATGAGTGGCGCCGTCGGCGCCGCTCATTGCGGCTGGCGCGGCACAACAAAGCACATCGCGAGAACGGTAGTCGCGGAGCTGCAGGCGCGGTTCGGCAGCGCCCCTGGTGACCTCGAGGTCGCCATCGGCCAGGGGATCATGGGCACTTGCTACCAGGTGGCGACGGAGGTCGGCGAGAAGTTCATGGCCGCCGGCTTCCCGCCCGCGGTGCTTACCACCGCCGGCCGGCGCGAGCTTGGCGCCCCGATCACCCGTGCGAACGAGCCGCCCGTGGCGGCGACGGCCGAGCGCCCGCTGCTCGACATCCTGGCCGCCATCCGCTTCGACCTCGGCCAGGCCGGCGTGAGGGATCAGAACGTAAGGGCGCTCGAGCGCTGCACGCACTGCGAGGCTGACGTCTTCTACAGCCACCGCCGCGACGCGGGCCTTACCGGCCGCATGTGGGGCTTCGTGCAGGCGGACCCCTAGAACCGGCCCGGCTCCCGGCTCCCGCGCCACGGTGAGCTCCGAGCCGACCCCCACCTCGACAACCGCGCTCGCTACCGCGCCCGATGTGGCACAGGGGCTAGCATGGCGGACATGTCATCTGGCCCAACGCCCGGAACGCTCCCCGAGGAGCCGACGAGCCTCGCCCTCGAAGAGGTGCAGCGCGCGTTGGCGCGCTCGCGGCCTCGCGCGCTTGACATCCCCGGCTTCCGC
>DASROV010000551.1:0-4171 GCA_035646755.1 Trueperaceae bacterium
CGCTCCTCCCTTCGAGCACCTCGGCGCGAGGTGCGAGACGCAATTGGCGCTATGAGCGAGCGGCTTACAGCCGCGCTGGCCGAGGGCAGGATGCCGACCGAGGAGGAACTCATCCAAAACGAGGCGCTCTAACAGACGAGCGGAGGTTCCAGCCCCTCTGCACGGTTAACTACGCGCGCAGCCAGTAGGACGAGGCATCCCTACGCCGCCACGGCGGCGACAACGCGATACGGACAACTTTCCATGGCTAATCCAATCATCCAGACACAGCAGCTCTCCCGCACCTTCAGGCTTCCCAAGCGCCGTGAGGGGCTCGCTGGCGCCTTCCGTGACCTCCTGAGCCCTGAGTACCGCACCGTCCACGCGGTGCGTGACGTCAGCTTCGAGGCGCCGCGAGGGCAGAGCGTCGCCTACCTTGGCCCGAACGGCGCAGGCAAGTCCACCACGGTGAAGATGCTCGCCGGCATCCTCAAGCCCAGTGGCGGTGAGCTGGAGGTACTTGGCTTCCATCCGCATCGCGATCGGCGCGAGTACGTGCGTCACATCGGGGTGGTGTTCGGGCAACGCAGCACACTCTGGTACGACCTGGCCGTCATTGAGTCTTTGCGGCTTCTACAGCGCGTGTACGCCATCCCAGAGGCGTCCTTTCGCGAGCGCTTGGAGCGCTTCGACGAGGTGCTGGGCCTCGGCAAGCTGCTCGCTACTCCCGCCCGCAAGCTCTCCTTGGGGCAGCGGGTGCGAGCGGACCTCGCGGCCGCGCTGCTGCACTCTCCGGAGATCGTGTTCCTCGACGAGCCCACCATCGGGCTCGACGTGGCCGTGAAGGCGCGCATCCGTGAGTTCCTGCGCCACACCAACCGCGAGCTAGGCACCACCCTGTTGCTGACCACGCACGACCTCGGCGACGTGGAGGCCATCGCTGACCGCGTACTGGTCATTGACCGGGGCGAGCTCGTGTTCGACGGCACCTCTCGCAGCCTTCGCGAGGAACTCGGCCGCGGGGACCGCCTCACGGTCGTCGCCCCGCTAGGCAGCACTGGGTCGCTCGACGCAGCCACGCACGACGTGGGGGTGACCTGGTCGGACGCGGGGCAAGGTCGGTTCGAGGCCGTCTACGACACCCGCAGCGTCACTACCGCGGCCCTCGTGCAGCGCGTCCTCGCTACCGTGGCCGTGGAGGACTTGGAGCTGCGGGAGGCCAGCATCGAGGACGTGCTGAGGGACCTTTACGAGCGGAGCGAGCGTGCCTGACGTGCTCGCGTACTGGGGCTTCGCCCGGACCCGCATGGTGGACCTGCTCGCCAACCGCGCCCGCTTCCTGGCCGGTATCGCCTCCTACTTCATCTACGTCAGCGTGTACGCCGGGATATTCCGCGCCATCTACGACGCCGGCCCCGAAGAGATAGGCGGGCTCGGTATCCGAGAGGCCCTGACGTACACGGCCGTCGCCTGGGTGCTGCGCTCGATGTACACGAACGGCGTGGACAGGGAGATCACGCAGGAGGTCCGGCGCGGCGACATCGCGCTCGCGCTGCTGCGACCGGTGGACTACCCCGCCTCGAAGCTAGCGACGGCGGCTGGTGAGGCGCTCACCCGCGCGCTCATCTTCACGCTGCCCGCCGCCCTGCCGATCATTCTGGTATATCCAGTCCAGCCACCAGCGAGCCTCTCCAGCGCCGTCGGGTTCCTGGCTGGGGCGGTGCTCGCCTTCGGTATCTACTCGCTGGTGAACCTGCTGGTCGGGATCACCGCCGTCTTCACCGAGCACACGGTAGGGATACAGCGCGCGAAGAACGCGATGATGGACCTGCTCGGCGGCGTGCTGCTGCCGCTCTCATTCTTCCCGGCGTGGGCGCAAGACGCGCTGTGGCTGCTGCCGTTCCAGGCCGTCACGTACACGCCGGTCTCCATGTACCTCGGAACTACCCCCGTGCCGGTCGGGCTAGGCGTTCAGGCGCTCTGGCTCGTGATTCTCGCGTTACTTGTGCGCGTCCTGTGGCGGCGAGCGGTCGATCACCTGACCATCCAGGGAGGCTGAGGTGAGACGGCAGCTCGACCTCACGCTGGCGTACGTCGCGATGCTCGCCAAGGCCCGCATGAGCTACCGGGCGGACTTCCTGGTGCAGGTCAGCAGCGACCTGGTCCTGCAAGCCGTCAACCTGGTGTTCATCGCCGTGGTCTTCACCCGTGTGCAAGCCCTGGCTGGGTGGCTCTTCGACGAGGTTCTGTTCATCTACGGCTTCTTCCTGATCCCATTCGCGCTGTTCAACGCGTCCTTCGCGGTCCTGTCCGACGTGGGCGGCAGGTACGTGGTCGGCGGGGAGCTTGACCGCGTGCTGACGCGACCAATGAACGCCCTTTTGCAGGTGCAGCTCGAACTGCTACGCCCGCAGGCGCTAAACGGCGTCGTCCTGGGAGTGGTCGTCATGGCGATCGCATCGGCGCGGTTGCAGCTCACCTGGACGCTCCTCGACGTGCTCGCGATGATGAGCGCGACCCTTGGCGCTTGGCTCGTGTACGGCGGCGTCTACGTGACGGTCGCGAGCTTGACGTTCTGGACGCAGGACGGCGGAGCCGGCTTCTTCCCAATCGCGTACAACACCATCCAGTTCGGCCGCTACCCACTCAGCATCTACCCGGCCGCTGTGCAGTTCCTGCTCACCTTCGTGCTGCCCTACGCGTTCATCGCGTTCCTTCCAGCGGCGGGTGTGCTCCGGCCGGAGTTCTCGTGGCTGGGGTGGTTGACCCTTCCTGTGGGCGCCGTGGTCTTCGCGGTCGGGCTCCTCGTGTGGGGGCGGGGACTCGCGAGGTACGAAGGCGCTGGGTCTTAGACCGCACCGACCGACCGACGGCGCTTCGGTTCAGAGACGCTCAAGGAGCCACTGCGGCGTGAGGCGGATCATGTACGTATTGAGCCTCGTGTAGTACCCGCTCAACATCAACAGGCCCGCCAGGACCAGCAGCACGCCCGACGCGCGCTCCACCCACGGCAGGTGGCGGCCGAAGCGCTTCGAGAGGCTCGTGAACGCCCCCAGGCCGAACGCCGCGAGCAGGAACGGGATCGCGAGTCCGGCCGCGTACACAGCAAGAAGGGATGTGCCTTGCTGCATGGTACCGGATGCACCGGCCAGGGTGAGGATAGCGCCGAGCACGGGTCCGACACAGGGCGTCCAGCCGATCGCGAACGACATCCCCATCAGGGTCGCGCCGAGCGGGGCGCTGGTGTCGCCGCGGTACTCCGCTTTGACTGAAGAGCTACGGACGCAAGCGATCGGAGCGGCGGAGTTGGTCCGACAGAGCGCCGTGGCCTTCCGGACCAGGTTCGCGGAGAGAGGGGTGACACTGTGCGTGCGGGATGCCGCCGGGCCAGTACAGGTGAGCGCAGATCCGCAGCGTACCGCGCAGGTGATCGCCAACCTGTTGGAGAACGCCCTCAGATACACGCCTGGCGGGGGCGAAGTCCGTCTCTCTGCCACGGCGGGCCCGGAGGGAGTTCGCTTCGTGGTAGAGGACACGGGTCCGGGAATCCTGGCTGAGGACCTCGAGCACGTGTTCACCCGCTTCTATCGGGTCGACAAGGCACGCGGCTACGAACCTGGTGGGGGCAGCGGGATTGGGCTTACCATCGCGAAGCACTACGTGGAACGGCGGGGGGCCGCATTGGGGCAGAGAGCGAACGTGGCCGGGGGAGCCGCTTCTGGTTCACTCTGCCAGCGGCGTCTGTCGCGACACATGCGGTCTCGAACTGAAGTCGTCCATGATACTGGGAGGTTGAGGGCCTCTGGGATGAGTGCCAGGAATGCTAGGGGAATAGTCGCAAGGCCCCGTCTCTGCTTCCCCGGCGAGCGACCAGCGCGATGGCGAGCCCGGCAGCCAGGTCGAGCTAGGCGCGGCACAGCCAGGCGACGAGGATGCCGGCGGTAAGCACCCCTAATTTGGCGACGAGGTCGTTGGTGTGAACGTCCATGCTCGCGAAGGTTGACGTCGCGCTAGCGGAGACGGCGTGGGAGGTTTAGGGCGATGATGTTCACGGTTGCGGCGAACACGGTCATGATCAATCTTCATGGTGCTCGATGTCGCTGCCCCGCTGATGAAGCGGCGCGCTACGTCGGTCAGGACGCTGCCGCTCAGCACCAGCAGCATAATCCCAAAGACCTGTGCCACTTGGCTC
>DASROV010000552.1:0-4383 GCA_035646755.1 Trueperaceae bacterium
GCCTGGCGTTCACTCGGTGGTGCCGCCGCGCGCGCAGGGCGGCAACCTCGACATCCGTGACCTCACCCGCGGTAGCAAGCTCTACCTGCCGGTGGCCGTACCTGGCGCGCTGTTGTCGCTGGGGGACACGCACGCGGCGCAGGGCGACGGCGAGGTGTGCGGCACGGCGGTGGAGACGGCTATGTCGGTGCGGCTGCGCGTCGACCTGATCAAGAACGCCGGCTTCGACAACCCGCGCTACGAGGCGACCGCCACCGGCGCCAACGAGCCGCTACCCCAAGGCACCTTCGCCACCACCGGGGTCGCGCCGGACCTACTCGTCGCCTGCAAGGGCGCGATCCGCGCGATGATCGACCACCTGGGACGTGAGTACGGCCTCGAGGCGCCGCTCGCGTACGCGCTGTGCAGCGTCGCCGTCAACCTGAAGATCAGCGAGGTCGTCGACGTGCCGAACTGGGTAGTGTCGGCAGTGCTGCCAAGGCACGTATTCGTCTGAGGAGGTGATCTCATTGGCAACCAAAACGAAAGTTGTGACCGCGTATGTCCCGCTAGGCCCAGCAGACAAGGTGGATGCCATGGCTTCGCGGCTTGAACGCTCGCGCGGCTGGGTGATGAAACAGGCGCTCGCCGCCAGGGTTGATCTGGAGGAGGAGCGTCACCAAATGACGCTCGAGGCCCTGGCCGATGTGGACCAGGGGCGCGTGATCGACCACCTGGCAATTCAGGCATGGGCTGACAGTCTAGATAGGACCGAGGAGGCCGCGCCGCCCGCCAACTGGCCGGTAGTTCCACAATACGACGGTTGAGAAGCCCACAATTCACCGGTTAGAAGCTCCGCAATTCACCGCCTAAGAACTCCTCAATTCACCGGCTGTGGTCTACACCGCCTTCAACCCCACTATGCAGCCAACCAATCCAACAAGCAGCGCCAGACGCAGCCAACCGAACGGCTCGCTGCCAGTGAGCATCGCGTAGGCGACCGTTATCGACGCCCCGATGCCTACCCACACCGCGTACGACGTGCCGGTCGGCAAAGTGCGCATGGCGTAGGCCAAGCCCGCCATGCTCAAGGTAAGCGCGACGAAGAACACCACGCTAGGCCACAGCCGGCTGAACCCCTCCGAGCGGCCAAGAGCCGTTGCCCACACCGCCTCGAATACACCTGAGATCACCAAGACCGTCCAAGCCACGACGGAACCTCCATGGCGACGTCTTGTCTTCACCGGGTACGTCGCGCTCGTCCGGGACCAGCGGGCGTGGTCGAAGTTGGGATGCTAGCACAGGGGGTCACGCGCTTCAGCCACACACCGGTGGGGAGTAAGCGATGAACTAGTGTGGTTCACCAAATGGCGGCGGAACAGTTGTCTCGAATTGCTTCGTCTCTCGTCACCAGCCGGCCCCGGGCAAGAGTCGCTTCCGCCGCCATCATCCTATCGAATGGATCCCTGGTCCAGTCGAACTCACAGGCTTGCGCGGCCACCTCCGAAAGTTCTCTATCGCTGCGCGCGAGGCCAATTCTTCCAGCCAGATCGCCCAACACTTCCGTCGGCTTGGGTCTGATTCGGCCGATCTCCAGTAGATACTGCAGCTCGAGCTCAACCATTCCGCAGACGATGAGGCGGCCCCGTTCTATGGCGTCCGCAGCGCGGTTGGACAAGCGATCCACCAGCCCGTCGTACAGCCACATAACGATGTGGGTATCTAGATAGACGAGTTCAGGTTCTTGAGTTCGTCCCACTCGCCTACCTTTTCGTTAACCAGCTCGTCTGGATCACCAACAATGCCTTGGCGACGTGGGAGACGCCCGAGCTTGGAACCGGCCGGCGCTACCGGAGCGATCACCACGGAGCGGCCGTGGCGCTCGATCTCGACCGGCACCCCTGTCTCAAGGACCTTGTCTACGACGGTATAGAGCTGCTTGCGAAGGGTCGTAATCGTCAATTTCTCCAACGCTCGTCACCTCACCTAGCAACGTACGTATACTAGCACGTGCCCGTACGCATGTAGTCGCCAGCCGTCACCCTTTAACCGACCCAGCCAGCAGCCCCCGCACGAAGTAGCGCCCGAGGATCATGTAGATGAGCAGCGTCGGCATGGCGGCGAGTATCGCGCCGGCCATCGGCAGGTTCCAGTTCACCGCCTGGCCCCCGGCGAGGTTGGCGATCGCCACGGTTATGGGATGCGTGTCCTGCGTGGTGAGCGTGACAGCGAAGAGGAACTCGTTCCAGATCTGCGTGAACTGCCAGATGATCACAACCACGAAGCCGGAGATCGACAGCGGGAAGATCACGCGGCGGTAGATCCCGAAGAAACCGGCCCCGTCGATCTTGGCCGCCTCGATCATCTCGTCGGGGATTTCGGAGTAGAAGTTGCGGAAGATGAGCGTCGTGATCGGCAGGCCGTACACGATGTGCGTGAGGATGAGCCCCCACAGTGAGCCGTAGAGGCCGATGCCCGCCAGGAACCTGAAGAGCGGTATGAGGATGCTCTGGTAGGGGATGAACATGCCGAAGAGGATGAGCGGGAAGACGATGTTGGCGCCGGGGAAGCGCCATTTCGAGAGCACGTAGCCGTTCACCGAGCCCAGCAGGGCCGAGCCGGCCGTGGCCGTGACGGTGAGGATGAGACTGTTGAGGAGCTGCGGCGAGAACGCACGCCAGGCGACCGCGAAGCTCTGCCAGTTCCACACCCGCGGGAGCTGCCAGGTGGTGGCCAGGCTGATGTCGGCCGGCTGCTTCAGTGCGGTGATCACCACCAGGTATACGGGCAGCAGGAAGAACCCCGCGGCCAGCACCAGCAGCAGGTAGGTCAACCACGACCCGCGAGCGGGCCGGGACACCTCTGGTTGGGACACCCCCGGTTGGGTCACCGTCGACCGGGTCACCGTCGGCGCTCGCCGCGCAGGCTCGTCCACAGGTAGGGGACGATTATCGCGGCCACCAGCACCAGCAGCACGACGGCGATAGCGGCGCCCTCGGCGAACCGGTTGGCGCGGAAGGCGCGCAGGTACATCGATAAGGCCGGCACGCTGGTCCTGATGTTGTCCGAGCCGGCCATGGCGAAGATGAGGTCGAAGATCTTGAGGCTAATGTGCCCGAGGATTATCACCGCCGCCAAGGTTATGGGTCCGAGCAGGGGGAAGATCACGTGGCGGTAGAGCTGGAGTTCGGTGGCGCCATCTACCCTGGCCGCCTCGCGCAGCTCGTCGGGGATGCCGCGCAGGCCGGCAAGGTAGAGGGCCATGGTGTAGCCCGACATCTGCCACACGGCAGCGATGATCACGCCGATGAGCGCGAGGTTGAAGCCGTGCGCCTCGGGGAAGGCGAGGATATCGACCTTTTCTGCACCGGTGAGAGCCCACACCGCGACGACGAGCGCGACGAACCCGAGTACCGCGGCGCGCCCGGGGCGTCCGCGCCTGAGCGCGCGGACGACGGCCACCAGCAGGCCGGCGGCGATGGCGAGGCCGAGGATCACCGGCAGCCTTTGCCAGTTGAACTGCCACACCTGTACTCGGCTGGTGAGCCACGCGAACTCGAAGCGGGGCAGGCCGATGACCGTAGGAAGCACGTTGACCCCGCCTTGCGGCTGCAGCATCCAGCGCCAGATGGTGCCCGTGACGATGAAGGCGAGCGCCATCGGGAACAGGAAGATGGTCCGGAAGACGCCTTCGCCCTTCACCTTCTTGTCGAGCAGGATGGCCAGGCCGAGACCGAAGCCGAGACAGCCGAGCAGGAAGAACAAGGTGAAGAAGAAGGTGTTAACGAGGTCCTGCCGGAAGCGACTGTCGAGCGCGCTGGTGAAGAGGTCGACATAGTTGGCGAGGCCAATGAAAACCAGTTTGGGGTTGAGCGCAAGCGCCTGCGTGGCGTCCTGACCCCAGTTGGTCAACGACACGTAGACGGTCCGCCCGATGAACCCGTAGACGAAGACCGCCAACAGGATCAGCGACGGCAAGATCATCAACAAAGCCGTTACGCGGTCTCTGTTCAGGCGCACCGCACTGTCCGTTTCAGCCGCTGAAGAGGGGCGGTCAGCCGCCCCTCTTCGTCACTTACTAAGGTTACTGACCGATTCCGTTCTGGGTGGCGAGCTCCTGCGCGGCCGCGGCCGCTGCCTCGGCGCTACCGCCGAGAACGAAGCTCTGCAGCACGTTGGGGAACTCGCTCATGAAGCCTTCGGGCGCGACGACGCCGTGTTGGAGGCTGCCGACGAGGGTGTCACCACGGTAGTCCTCGAGCGCCGACTGCGAGTACTCGTTGTAGAGGCTGGCGTCGGTGTCAAGGCGCGGCGAGATCGAGCCCTTCAACGGGTTGAAGACGTCCTGCGCTTCGTTCGAGCCGACCAGCGCGAGCCACTGGACCGCGTTGTCAGCGTGGGGCG
>DASROV010000553.1:0-2935 GCA_035646755.1 Trueperaceae bacterium
GTGGACGGCTGGGGCGTCGACTACGGGCTGCTGGACGACGACGATCGGCTGGTCGACTTGCCTTACTCCTACCGCGACAGCCGCACCGCCGGTTGGCAAGGTTGGGCGAGCGAGATCGGGGTCGAGCGGCTCTACCAGACCACCGGCGTCCAACTGATGGGGATCAACACCATCTTCCAACTCGCGGCCGACGCTCCCGCGAGGCTGGCTCGCACCGCTCGCTTGCTGCTGCTTCCCGACTTGCTGGTTCACCAACTATGCGGCTGGACGGGCGCCGAGCGATCGAACATGTCGACTACCGGCCTCATGGACGCGCGGACCGGTGCCTGGTCCGGTGAGCTGATCGACGCGGTGGGCGCGCCGCGCCGGCTGTTCCCCGAGCCGACCACTGCGGGCGCCATGGTCGGTTCATGGCGCGGGGTGCCGGTTGCTCTGGTTGGTAGCCATGACACCGCCTCCGCCTTCCTCGGTGTACCCTCCGCGGCCGGCGCGACCCAGGTGTTCGTCTCCGCGGGAAGCTGGGTGATCGTCGGTGTCGAGCGAGAGCAGCCGGACACCACGCAGCGTGCGCGGGAACTGAACTTCTCCAACGAGGCCGGCGGGTTGGGCGGGGTCAGGTTCCTCAAGAACGTCGTGGGCTTGTGGATGCTCGAGCAGTGTCTGGTCGCCTGGGGCGATCCCGCCATGGCGACGTTGATGGGAGAGGCCGCCGCGGTGGACGTTGCTGTGCCTGTGTTCGACGCGGCCGATCACCGCTTCGTCAGCACTACCGACATGGTCGCGGAGGTCTGCGCCGCTACCGGACTCCCCGCCGACGCTCCGCGGGCTGTGATGGCCCGCAGCATCATCGAGTCGATCGTGGCCGGCGTGGTGAGGGTGATTCGGCAGTTGGAGCTGGTGACGGGCGAGCGGGCCGAGCGGGTCGTCTTGGTCGGCGGCGGCTCACGTATTCCGCTCGTTGCCGACCTGCTCGCCGAACTCTCCGGTCACCCCGTGGTCGTGGGTTCGTCCGAGGCAACCGCCCTCGGTAACGCCGTGGTGCAGGGACTCGCTCTTGGCGTTTTCGACCGGTCCCAGTCGCAGGCTTGGCTTGCGGATTCGGTGGTGACCGCCTGAGCGCCGTTGGCTGCGGTTGACGTCTTTGGCCGGCAGCGCCGCGACCGACGGGCTAGCCGAACTAGTCGAGCTAGACGAGCCAGCCGAACTAGTCGAGCAAAGCGAGCTCGGCGAGGATCAGTTCGGCCGTCAGCTCATGCCCCTCGGCCCCTGGGTGGTTGAGGCCGTTGGCCAGCAGCTCGTTGGTGTCGCGGCCCTCGGCCTCGAGTCGCGCCCACGCTTGATAGACGTCGGCGACGGGTACGGCTTTCGCTGCGCCCACCTGCCTAGCCGCGTCAGCGTACGCAGCCACCACCCCGTCACGCTGCACGGGTAGCAAAAGTGGCAGGTAGGCTCTCTCCTTCTCGGCGATGTGGCGTACGTCGTCGCGCGAGACCATGAAGTTCGGTGTCAACAAGATGACCTGAGCGGCGTTGTGCTGGTGGACGCCGTCGATGATGGCCGACAGCGACCGGCGGAACTCGTCGATCCCTGCCAGACCGCCCGTCGCGCTGCCCAGCCCGATGGCGTCGTTCAGGCCGAAGCCGACGATGACCAGATCGGGATCTTCGCTGAGGACGTCGCGCCCTAGTCGCTCGAGGGCGTCAGTCGCCGTGTCAAGCGCCAGGCCCGCGTTGTTGACCTCGACCTCGAGCCCGGGATGCGCGGCCTCGAGCGCCGACTTGACCTTCTGGTGATAGACGATGTCCGGCTCGAGCGTGTCGACTTGGGTAAATCCTTGCGTCACGCTGTCACCGAAGGCCGCGATCTTCAGTGCTGACCCCAAGCTGGAAACGGGGCCGTCCCTCAGCAGCTCCGACAGGCGGTGTCGCCGTGCCACTCCTTGCTCGCTTGCCTTATTCACGGTGGCCGAGCTCTGGTCCGGTCACCACCGACTCGAACTCGTAGGCTCCCGACGCCAACTCGAACACGGCGACAGCGGCGTCCCCAGCGCCGACGACGCGCTTCACCCCGGGCGCCGTGTCGGCCTGTATTCCGCTCTCGCGGACGTTGTCAGGGTCCGCTGCCGGCAGGTGCAGCGTGGCCGTGGTGTTGGCTGGAATGGTCAGTTGGTAAGCGAGTCGGTCGCCGTCGATCGTCCAGTGGCTGTGGATCTTGCCGCGTACCGAGCGGTACGTGGCTTCAGCGTGGGTCAACCCGCCGCCCGGCTGCGGCCGCAGCACGACGTGGCGGAAGCCAGGCAACAGTGGGTCGAGGTCGATGCCGGCCACGTAGCGGTAGAGCCACTCCCCGATCGAGCCGAACGCGTAGTGGTTGAACGAGTTCATCTCCGGTGTCTGGAATCCGTGCTCCTCGGTCCAGCCGTCCCATCGCTCCCAGATGGTGGTGGCACCGTGGCTGATGCTGTAACCCCATGACGGATAGGTCTCACTAAGGGCCAGGCGGTAGGCGACGTCGAGGTAGCCGCTGTCGGACAGGATCGGGGCCAGGTACCCGACGCCAAGGAAGCCGGTAGACAGGTGACCGCCCCGTGCCGCGATGTCGTCAACCAGCCGGGCAGCCGCGGGCGCCCGCAGTTCTTCGGGCAGCAAACCGGCGTGCAGGGCGAGCAGGTAGCAGGTCTGCGTATCGCCGAACACCCGCCCGTCGGCACTGACGTAGGCGTCGATGAAGGCCGCCTTGATGTCGGCGAACAGTTGCTCGTACAACTCGACGTCGTCCTGCTTGGCCAGCACCCCGGCGACGCGCGCCATGAGCTGCGCATCGAGGGCGTAATACGCCGTGGCCAGCACCTCCTTGGGCGTGTCGGCGTCGATGCTCAGCCAGTCGCCGAAGTTCATGTTCAGGCGCCTGGTGCGTAGGTGCTCGGGGTTCGCGT